>DATBBD010000492.1:0-9716 GCA_036271175.1 Polyangiaceae bacterium
CTCACCGACGAAACGGCCTTTTGGCCGGAGCGCGCGGAACACGCCGTCGACGACGCGCTCGGGCCGTTTCATCCAATGAAGCGCGGCGTTGCTGAAGACCGCGTCGAACTCCTCGACGAACGTCAGTGCTTCGCCGTCGCCGACGCGCGCGACGAGACCGAGGACGCGCGCCGCGGCGACGAGATCCGAGCTCGCATCGACGCCGACTACCGTGCACGCGAGCTCGACGAGCTGCTTCGTCAGCACGCCGTCGCCGCACCCGAGGTCCAAGATGCGCTCGCCCGCATTCGGTGCGAGTAGCTCGAGCACCGGTGCACCGAGCTCCGCGACGAAGCGCGCATGTTTGGCGTATCCCGCTGCATTCCAGGCTTGTGCCGTCATCGATGTTCCTTCGCGTTGCGAACCGGCAGCGCCCGCGGTGGTGTCGGCGCACGCTTAATAGTTAATATAGGTTAATGATTATCCACGGGACGACAATTGTCCAGGGCGACCGGGCGCGTCGAGTAGGCGGCGCCGTTCGATGCGTCGGCTGTGCCGGTTCGAGCGAGTTCTGCGCTCGAATAAAGGGGAGTAGAACACGGGCATGGCAAAGGTTCTCCTCGTGTGCGGCTACGGCCCGGGCATCTCGGAAGCCGTGGCTCGAAAATTCGGAAGTGAGGGATTCGTCGTTGCGCTCGTCGGGCGCACGCGGTCGCGCGTCGATCAGGCCGCGCAGTCGCTCGGCGACGCGAAGATCACCGCGAAGGGGTTTCAATGCGACGTCGGCGATCCGGAGGCCGTGAAGACGCTCGTGGCCGAGGTTCAGGCTTCGCTCGGTCCGATTTCGGTCCTCCATTGGAACGCCTATTCCGGCAAGGCCGGCGATCTCACGACGGCGCCCACGGCCGAGCTCCGCGACGTGTTCGACGTCGCCGTGCACGGCTTGCTAGGGGCGTTGCAAGCGGCGCTTCCCGATTTGAAGAAGGGAGGGGGAGCCTTGCTCGTCACGGGCGGCGGGTTGTCGTCGTACGCCGACGCGGCGAATCAGGCGGCCGTCGGGTGGGGTGCGATGGGCCTCGCGCTCGCCGAGGCCGCGCAGCACAAGCTCGTCGGACTCCTCAACCAGAAGCTCGCACCCGACGGCGTGTACGTCGGAGAAGTGACGGTGCTCGCGCTCGTCAAAGGCACGATCTTCGATTCGGGCGCCGCGACCCTCGAGCCGGCGACGGTCGCCGCCAAGTTCTGGGAGATGTTCCAGAGCCGATCGGCGGTCTACACCGAAGTCTCGTAGTCTCGACGAGAGCTGACTTCGGCGGCCGCGGGCGAGCCGCCGCCCAGACCGTCGCGCACGGCTTTTCGACGAGCCGGCCGCGTCGTGTCTGTGAAGTTCAGCGCCTCGCAGGGCGCCCCCCAAAATAAATATCGTGACCGTGTCGATTTCGACGGCGCTCATTTGACGAGACGATGAAGCCCAAGGAAAACGGTCGATGACGGCCGCCCGTAAGGGCTTCGAACTCGTAAGAGGAGACACGACCCATGCGATTTTTGTGCCTTTACAAGCCCGGTACGCCCGAAACCGACGAACCCCCGACGCCGGAGGAGTTCGCCAAGATGGGCAAACTCATCGACGACATGTCCAAGGCCGGCGTGCTCTTGGCCACGGAGGGCTGCATGCCGACCTCGCGCGGCCTCCGCATGCGGATCGATTCCGGGAAAATCAGCGTTACCGACGGTCCGTTCGCCGAGACGAAGGAACTCATCCAGGGGTTTTGCATGATGCAGGTGAAGTCGAAGGAAGAAGCCGTCGAGTGGACGAAGCGCTTTTTGAACGTCGTGGGCGAGGGCGTCGCGGAGATCCGGCAGCTGAACGATTTTTCTCCCACCGACGCGCGCTAACCGACTGGGTCCTGGGGGGGACCTTGTCCGTTACTAACGGGGGGACCTTGTCCCCCGCGGCTCGCTCGCGCGACCGCTCCCCCTGCCGCTTCGCGGGCTCGCTTCGCTCGCGCGACCGGTCCCCCTGCCGCTTCGCGGGCTCGCTTCGCGACCGCTCCCCCTGCCGCTTCGCGGGCTCGCTTCGCTCGGCACTAGCGAGTTGCGCCCGTGGCGCCGCGTGGTGTGATGGCTCGCGGTGAACGATTCCGAGACGCATCGCGCGATCCGTGCGGTATTTGCAATCGAGTCGGCGCGGCTCATCGGGTGTCTTGCGCGGATCGTGCGCGACGTCGGAGTCGCCGAGGAATTGGCGCAGGACGCGCTCGTCGCCGCGCTCGAACAATGGCCGCGGCAGGGTGTACCGGAGAACCCCGCCGCGTGGCTCATGAGCGCCGCGAAGCACCGTGCGATCAACGTGCTCCGCCGGAACAAGATGCTCGAGCGCAAACACGACGAGCTCGGGCATCTCGTCGAAAGCGACGCGGGTCACGACCGCGTCGTGACCGACCTCGAAGCGGCGATCGACGACGACGTGGGCGACGATGTGCTGCGTCTGGTGTTCACCGCCTGCCACCCGGTGCTCTCGACCGAGGCTCGCGTCGCGCTCACTTTGCGCTTGCTCGGCGGTCTGACGACCGACGAAATCGCGCGGGCGTTTCTCGTCGGCGAACCGACGATCGCGCAGCGCATCGTCCGCGCGAAGCGGACGCTGGCCGAGAAAAAGGTCCCCTTCGAGGTGCCGCGCGGCGACGAGCTCGGGCCGCGCCTCGCGTCGGTGCTCGAAGTCATTTACCTGATCTTCAACGAGGGCTACTCGGCGACGGCCGGCGACGACTTGATGCGCCCCGCACTCTGCGACGACGCTTTGCGGCTCGGTCGCATTCTCGCGGGGCTCGCGCCGGAAGAGCCGGAGGTGCACGGCCTCCTCGCGTTGATGGAGATCAATGCGTCGCGCGCGCCGGCTCGTACGGATGCCGACGGTGAGCCGATTCTCTTACTCGAGCAGAATCGCTCGCGGTGGGATCACATCGCGATCCGTCGCGGACTCGCCGCGCTCGCGCGCGCCGAGTCGCTCGTCAGCGCTCCCGGGCCGTACACGTTGCAAGCGGCGATCACCGCGTGTCACGCCCGCGCTCGCGTCGCGTCGGACACCGATTGGGCGCGCATCGCGTCTCTCTACGCGGCGCTCGCGTCGCTGGTGCGCTCGCCCATCGTCGAGCTGAATCGCGCCGTCGCGGTTTCGATGGCCGAAGGGCCCGCCGCAGGGCTCGCTCTCGTCGACGCTCTCGTCGCCGAGCCGTTGCTCGCGAATTACCATTTGCTCCCGAGCGCACGCGCGGACCTACTATCGAGGCTCGGTCGTCTTTCGGAGGCCCGCGCCGAATTCGCTCGCGCCGCTTCATTGGCGCGCAACGCGCGCCAGCGTGAACGCCTGCTCGAGCGCGCCGCACAGTGTGAACGCGCAACGCCGAGCGAGTGACATTCTAGATCCCCCTCGCAAAGCGAGCCCGCGAAGCGGCAGGGGGAGCGGTCGCGAAGCGAGCCGCGGGGGACAAGGTCCCCCAGGACCCAGAGCGCCCGACGCTCGCAAAGCGAGCCCGCCGAAGGCGGCGGGGGGAGCGGTCGCGAAGCGAGTCGCAGACGGCCAGGGTGCCCGACGCTCGCGAAGCGAGCCCGCCGAAGGCGGCGGGGGGAGCGGTCGCGAAGCGAGCCGCGGGGGGCCAAGGCCCCCCTAGTAACGATAATAATGATGATGGCAGTCGTGCCGCGCACACCACGCGTCATAATGATGCGGGTGTTCTGTGTGGACCCACACCCCGCAGCCGGCGGAAGAGAGCGACACACAAGTAGCGAGCGCTATTTTGACGAAACGGATCATGGGAACACCGCCTTTCCCTGTTCACCATTCAACCGGCGTGCCAACGCGTTCGTGAGTCGTGTTCACGCCGTCCATCGCGGCGCTTTCGCGGATCTCTCGGTCGCGTGACGCGATGTCGATCCGTGAACGGCACCGGCACTGTGGAAATTGATCTCGACCGTGCGCGAACTGCGAGACAACACAGCAACGCGAACGAAGACGCCGACGGTCGGCAAAATATGCGAAGAAATTCAAGGTCGCGCCGGCCGAGCCGTTCATCGAGGTATGGCCGGAATCAGCGGGATTTCTTCGATCCAGTCGAGCGCCCTGGTTGGAATTCAGCGCGCGTCCGCCAGTGCGGATCGGGCCGCGGCGTCGATCGTGTCGAGCGGCGTCGGAGCAACCGACCCGGTCACCATTTCGCCCGAGGCGCGCGCGTTCGCGGCTGCGTCTGGCGGCGACGATCTCGCGTCGAGTCTCGTGAACCTCGACGCGGCCAAGCATACGCTCGCTGCGCAGGTCAGCGTGCTTCACGCCGCTGACGACATGTCCAACGACTTGCTGAACATAGTCGGCAAGTCGAATCGATAATCCGTCCGACGAGTGCCAGAGATGGCACACGATGCCACGATTGGCACTCTGCTCACGCCAATGACAAAGCAGTCGGCGATGGAACGCCCGGCCGAAATCGACGTAGTGTGCGCCGATGGATGCGCGCGGCCTGCTCTTCTTGTTTGCGGTGTCGACCGCTGGGTGCAGCGCACTCCTGGAGTCCTCGACCGCCAAGTTCAAGTCAACGAACCGCTCGGGCTCTCTCGCGGATGCCGGCCATCACGTGCTGGACGCGAGCGACGATTCTCGGGCGTCGACTGTCTCCACCAATGACCCCAGGTTCAGCACGTACGTCAAGGCTCCGAAGCCCCAGAGCGGCGCGAACTTCGGCAATACCTTGACGATGAGCGGCGCGACGCTCGCCGTGACTGCACCGTTCGAAGACGAGGTCGGCGACGACGGGGGGACGGCGAAGGAAGCCGGGGCCACGTACTTGTTCGACCTGAACGACGCGACCGCGCCGCCGACGCGACTCGTCGTTCCGCACGCGGAAGAGAACGGAGGCTGGGTACCGGGTAGCGACATTCCACAGGGGTTCGTCACCCTGACTAACTACGGGGCGCTTCACGTTGCGCTCGACGATGCGATCGTCGTTATCGGCGCGATGAGTGACGATTCCGGCGTGGTCGGCGATCCGACCGACCTCGGCGCGCCCGACTCGGGCGCCGTGGTGGTCTATGATCGTGCGCTAGGCAGCTGGTCTCAGTACATCAAGGAGCCGGCAATCGCCGCCGGAAATCTCTTCGGAACGAGTGTCGCTCTCTCGTCGAAGTGGCTGGTCGTCGGAGCGCCGAGCCAAGACGGCGGCGCGAAAGACAGCGGCGCCGTCTACGTCTACGAGCGTAACGGAAGTCGTTTCAGTGACGCGCCCGCGGTCCTCAAGCCCAGCATCGTCCACGATGGCGACGCGTTCGGCGGCATGCTGGCTCTCGATGGGGACCTCCTCGCGGTGAGTGCCCTCGGAGAGGGCGGCGGCAGTGTCGGTATCGACGGTGACCCTAACGACACGAGCGAGCGAGGCGACGGCGCGGTCTACATCTATCGGGTTTCGACGGACGGGCGTTGGGTCCAAGAAGCCTACGTGAAGCCGAGCGTGGCGACGGCCTTCTCGTACTTCGGCAGCTCGCTCTCGGCGAACAACGGCAGATTCGCCGTGGGGGCCCTCGGCGCCCAGTCTTGCGGAAACGGGGCGAAGGCCGAGACCTTCCGGGGGGCGGCCTATGTCGTTTCGCAGATCGATGGCAAGTGGGGGATTGAACAATGCGTGAGCGCCGCTCACGACAACTCGCTGCTCGGGATCGCGATCGGGCTCTACGGCGATCGCTTGGTAGCGGGGGTACCGTGGGAGCGTGGCGACCGCGCCGACGATCGCCCAGACGCCGCGCGCGCGTTCGCCGGTAGCGCGTCGCTCTACGAGAGCGATTCGAGCGGCCTCTTCCACGAGCTACCGCACTTGCAGGCCCCCGGCACCGAAGCGAACCAGGTTTTCGGCGTTTCCGTCGCCATCGGCGCCGACTTCGTCGCGGTCGGCGCTCCCTGGGAAGCGGGGGGCCAATCGGGGCCCGGTGCGAACCCGCTCGACATGAGTGCGCCGAAAGCGGGAGCTGTCTACTTGTTCTCTCCGACGCAACCGTGAGCCCTCCGTTCTCGGGTTGCGGGGGTTCGTTTTGTCGGAAGGTTTGTGTCTCTGTTGCAGAATGTGCGAACCCGCGGGCCGGCGGCAATCTTGTTTATCGAAGAGCGCGCTTGCGGGTTGACCGAACAAGGGCGACCCAACTGAAAGTGAGGCGCGGGCACGGGCGATGCTGGGGGCCGCATTCGTGAGCCCCGAAAACGGCGTCGCGCGACTATGGCCGCATGCTCACGAAGGTTCGTCAGTTTGCGGCGCCGCTCGTTCTGGCAGGTTCGGCAGTGGCACCGCTCGTCATTTTTGCATGCTCGGCCAGCTCGGGGACGTCGGGTTCACCGGGAAGTAACGGCTCGGGCGCATCGAACGGCACCGGCTCGGCCGGCAACGGAAGCGGCGCTTCGGGCTCTGGTGCGACCGGCGCGACGGGTGCAGGCGCTTCGGACAACGCGGGCTCTGGCGCTGGAGCGGGCTCGGGCGCGACCGGCGCTGGCGCATCGGGTGCCGGCGCGACCGGTGCCGGGGCAAGCGCCGGATTCGGTGGCAATGCGGGTTCGGCAGGAGGCGGAGTCACCGGGCAGGGGGGCACGGGGGGCGGCACAGTGGGGACGTTGCCCGACGGCGGCCTGGGCGGCGCGGGGGGAAGCACGGCGCCCACCGGTCCGATCGCCGTCAATACGACCCCGGGGATCTGGCGAACCGCGCTGAACACGTCGACGGGGCGATTCGGCTTCATCGCGCCGGACGGCACGCCGACGGTGCTCCACGGTATCTCCACGACGGGTCTCGAAACCGGCACGCGCGAAACCGGCTCCGGCGGCGGGTTCTGGCTCTTCGCGTCAGGGCAAGGCAACGAAGCGACGAACGCGCCCACGGTGCTCGGCAACGTCATCTCGACGCTCACGACGAACTGGAAGACCAGCGTCGTGCGCATCCCGATCTGCGGCTCTGCGTGGGCGCAAAATTACCAGGTGCACGACTACGGCAATGCCGCGGTGAAAAATTATCACGACTGGGTCGACGTCGCGGTTCAGAAGGCGCGGTCCGCGGGCGCCGTCGTGATCATCGACAACCACCTGTGGGCGATCGCCAAAATGGGCAACGGCGGCGGCGTCGATCGCGGCAGCTTCGTGAGCAACGGCGTGACGCACAAATACTCCGAGTACGAAGACGGCTGCACCGGCATCAACAAGACGTCCGGCGTGGACAGCTGCGCTCCGTCGGATTGGTACACCAGCGATCCCAGCACCTGGGAATGCGCGATCGCCAACGCCGACGGCGTGAGCATGTACAACGCGTATTACAACAAAGACAAGATCAGCTCGATGTGGGAAGACATCGCAAACCACTACAAAGGCGACAGTGGCGTCTGGTTCGAGGTGTTCAACGAGCCTTACGCGCGGAAGGCGCCGAACCCGTTTCCCGCCGCCGGCGTGAACGAGGACGACAGCGAATACCCCTGGGATCTCTGGAGCGCCTATATGATGGAGCAGATCCAGGCGATCCGCGACAAGGCGCAAGCGCCGAACATCGTCTTGGTGAACGGTCTCGACTTTGGTTACGACTTCGGGCCGAGGTTCGGTCCCATCGCGTATCCGCAGAAGTACCTGCCGTGGACGGCGACGTACCCGAACATCGCGTACGCCTTCCATCCGTATCAACATGGCTCGTGCTGTGGTCAGATCGGCGCGTCGGGAACCGATCAGAGCGCAACCGATCCGTACGAGTCCGGCTTTTGCTCGTACTACGCCGACGGAACCACGTGGGGCGCGGCGAGCGGAACCAATCTGCCGGGCGGGAAGACCTGCACGAACAACGGCTACGCCTCGACGCAAGACAAGAAGATGCCGCCCTGCACGTGGGTCGACACGGCGTACAACCCGATGACGAAATCGGCGGGGCTCTGCGCCGGCGATCGCGGGATCTGTAACCCGATGTCGAAAACCCAGTGCCAGGCCGTCGATCAGTCGTCGCCCGCCGCCGGCGGGTGGTCCCAATACGTGCTGCCGATGGCGCGGTTCGGCCCCCTCATCGCCACCGAGTTCGGCTCGTTCGATTGCAGTTCCGGCTTCGTGAAGACGCTCCTGAAATACACGAACCAGTTCTACATCTCGTACACGGCATGGGCGCTCTGGCCGCAAAATAGCGGCGGCCCCGCGGGTCTCGGCGCGTGCGGCTATCCGTCGGTCATGACGTCATCGGCGGATCCGGGCGACTTCCACACTTGTCTCGACGCTTCGACGTGCTCGTCGTTGATGCAGCCGCTCCCCTGGGCCGGCCAAGCGACGTTCGACGACTTGATGAGTCACTGATCGGCGGGGCGGCGACGTCGCGCGGCACTCGGCGCGGGCGTTCGACCCGCGCCGGCAGCGGCGAGCGTGCTCTCGGCGATCGCGGTCATTGCTCCACGGAGGGCGACGTCACGCTCCGGTCCCGGAGTACGTCCGAGCGCGCGCCAAAAAAAAGCGCCGCCGACGACGTACCCGATGGCCATCGACCAGGCCGCGACGATGAGCGCTTCCACCTCCGCGCGTGACGGCGGAGTTTTCGTGCGCGCCGTGAGCGTGCCCTCGACGGCATCGGCGATCCGCTTCACGTCGGGCGCGATCCGCTCCGCGTAGCGGGCCTGACTCAGGCGCCCGCTCAAGAGCGCGAAGCTCACCATGCGCCCATACCAGGGCTCGAACGCAGCATCCAAGTAAAGTCCGAGCAGGTGCTCGGGGCTCGGATCGGTCGACGTCCGAATGCCTTCGAGCAGACGGAGTCGCAGTTGACTCATCGATTCGTCGAGCGCGGCATCGACGAGCGCGTCGTACGTCTTGAAGTAGTGCACCACGAGCGCGTGGCTCACGCCGGCTTCCGTCGCGACGTCCTTCAACGTCGCCGCGTCTGGACCATGCGCCGAGATCACGCGCACGGCCGCCTCCAAAATGTGAGTCCGCGCCTCCTCGGGGCTCCGACGGATCCGCGTCTTGGGCGGCGGACGAACCATTTTCGCCATGGTTCGCGGGATCCTACCAGAGTCCGTAAAAATGGGCCGTCTCGCTATTGACCAAGCGGACAATAGCGCTATTGTCATCTGTGTCAACAAGGAGGACGCCAATGACCACTCTAAAGCTCACCATCCCCACCGACATCGACGAAGCCGCCGTCGCAAAGCTTGCGCAAACCTCGGGGTGGTTCGCCGCATTCCGTCGCCTCGGCGTCGCCGTTCGAGCCGCCACCGCGCTCGCCCGTGATCCGAACGACACGCGCCAGGTGTTTCTCCTCGGCATCTCCATCGATCGACCGGCGATCCTGCGGACGCTCGAACGACTCTCGGCGAGCGAAGACGGCCGCGCGCTTCTCGTCGAGCGCCCGGAGATCAGCTCACGCGCCGTCGACTACGACCGACTCCGCGCGCTTTCGCCCGATACCCTCGGCGGCGCGTACGTTCGCTTTCTCGACACCCGCGGATTGGACCCCGACATGTTCCAGCGGCCCCCCGGCGTTCCGGTCGAGATCGCGTACGTCGCGCAGCGCATCCGTCAAACGCACGATCTCTGGCACGTGCTCACCGGTCTTCAGACCGACGTTCCCGGCGAAATTGCGCTCCAAGCTTTCACCCGCGGGCAGCTCCGCAATCGAACGTCGTGGGTGCTCAGCACGCTCGGCACGTTGCTCTACGCTTTCCGGTACCCGTCTCTCTTGCGTGACGTGCGCGCT
>DATBBD010000493.1:0-3897 GCA_036271175.1 Polyangiaceae bacterium
TTCGGCCGCCGCGGCCCTCTCGGCGGCGCCCGAGGACGTCGCCGCTCGCTCACTTCCCATCGCGAACAGCGCCGAGCCGTCCCCCTTGGTCGCGCCCGCGGATTCGGCAGCTCAGGCGAACGCGGCCGTCCCGGCTGCTTCCGTCGCTCCTGCCCCGACGCTGGACACTCCGCCGGCGCCGTTCGTACACGTGTCCCGGAAATCGCCGGGCGCTGCGCACCCTGCGATCGCGGCCGCGCCGACGCGGGCACAGCCGAATCCGGCGCCGCCGCCGGCCGTGACGCCGCGACCCACTGCACCGCCGGCCACGACGAGCGCGCCCGCGCCGCACGGTCCGGACTGCACCCAAAAATACTATTTCGATGCACAGGGAAACAAACATTTCAGACCGGAGTGTTTCGGGAAAAACTGAGCGCACCCCGCGATGAGTTCCTTCATTCGAACCCGGACGTTTCCGCTCACCCTTTCCGCTGCGTTTGCCGTCCTCGGCTTCGCTACGCTCGCGCGGGCTGCGGACCCGAGCGCGACGGAGTGCATCGCCGCGAACGACAAGGCGATCACGCTCCGCGATCAGCACCAGCTCATCGAAACGCGCGCCGCGTTCTTGACGTGCGCGAGCGCGAGCTGCCCGGCGGAAGTGCGCGACGAATGCGCGGGCCGCGTGGCGGACGTCAACAATTCACTGCCGACCATCGTGTTCGAAGCGAAGGACGGCGCGGGCAATGATCTCGCGGCGGTGACCGTCACGATGGATGGGCACCCGTTCGTCGGCACGCTCCAGGGAGACGCGGTGCCGGTCGATCCTGGAACGCACACGTTCGTCTTCGAGACCGCGGGGCAATCGCAGCAAACTCAGCAGCTCCTCATTTTCGAGGGGGCGAAAGGCCGTCACGTGCTGATCACGTTCGGCGGCGGCAAGGATCTCCCAGCCGACGTCGGCGCGTCGTCGACGCACGGCAGTGGCACGGCACAAAAGATCCTCGGATGGACCGGCGTGGGGCTCGGCGCCGTCGGCATCGTCATGGGTGCGGTCTTCGAATCGGCGAAGTCGAGCAAGGTGAGCGAGCGCGACAAGATTTGTCCGGGCGGCAACTGCTCGCCGGGGGATCTCGCCACCGATCAAGCTCGCAGTAGCCAGCTCACGGACGACGCGCGCACCGATGCGACCTTGGCGGTGGTCGGATTCGTGGCCGGCGGCGTGCTCGCCGCGGGCGGATTGATCCTCGTGTTCACGGCGCCGAGCGGCGAGAGCAGAACGGCGTTTTCGCCGCTGCTCGGTCCGGGCCTCGGCGGGCTGCTGGTTCGGCATAGTTTCTAGGGGGGCCTTGGCCCCCCGCGGCTCGCTTCGCGCCCGCTCCCCCTGCCGCGTCGCGGGCTCGCTTCGCGAGCGTCGCGCGTCGAGCGCCCGTTGCCTTGAGCGAAGCGAATAGCGGGGGGACCGCCCCGAAGGGGCGAGGGGGGCGGCACGCCCCCCAAGAACAATCAAACGACGTCACCGTCCGCGCGCGCGCTCCCCCTGCCGCTTCGCGGGCTCGCTTTGCGCGCGTCGGGCATGGGTTTAGGGGGGCCTTGGCCCCCCGCGGCTCGGTTCGCGCGCGCGTCGCCGCTTTTAGGTGGCGTCGCGGCGTTTCCAGCGCGCGATGCGGTCGCGGAGCGTCGCTTCGTAGCCCTGATCCGATGGCGCGTAGAGCGTCGCGTTCGCGATCTCGTCGGGGAGATACGTCTCGCCCGCGACGTGACCACCCTCGAAGTCGTGCGCGTATCGGTAGCCTTGGCCGTAACCGTCTTCTTTCATGAGCCCGGTGACGGCATTGCGCAGCTTTTTGGGGACCGGCAGCGCGCCCCGCTCGTCGATGAGCGCGCGCGCCGCGGAATACGCGCGTCCGACCGAGTTCGATTTGGGCGCCGACGCCAGATAGAGGCAAGCGTGCGCGATGGGGTACAGCCCTTCCGGCATGCCGAGACGATGGAACGCGGCATCGGCGGCGACCACGACGCTGAGCGCGCGCGGGTCGGCGTTGCCGACGTCCTCGCTCGCGAAAATGATCAGACGGCGCAGCACGAATGCCGGGTCGTCACCGGCGTCGAGCATGCGCATCAGCCAATAGATCGCCGCGTCGGGGTCGCTGCCGCGCATCGATTTGATGAGCGCGCTCGTGACGTTGTAGTGCTCTTCGCCGCTCTTGTCGTAAAGGAGCGTGCGCTCTTCGGCGGCGCGACCGACGTCGTCCTTCGTGAGCCGATCTTTGCCCTTGCCGAGGAGCTCCACCGCGGTTTCCAGGAGCCCGAGGCCACGCCGCGCGTCGCCGCGCGCCGCCTGCGCGACCGCGCCGAGCGCGTCGGGGTCGGCTTGGAGCCGAAGCTTGCCGAGCCCGCGCTCTTCGTCGTGGAGCGCTCGCTCGAGGAGCACGACGAGCTCCCGGTCGCCCAACGGTTCGAGACGAAACACCTTTGCGCGCGAGAGGATCGCGGCGTTCACGGCGAACGACGGATTTTCGGTCGTCGCGCCGATCAGCGTGACGGTGCCGTCTTCGACGTGCGGCAAGAACGCATCTTGTTGCGCCTTGTTGAAGCGATGGATCTCGTCGACGAAGAGGATTGTGCGACGCCCTTCGTAAGCGCGCCGCTGTTTGGCTTCGGCGAGGATCTCGCGCAGCTCCGGCACGCCGCCGAGCACCGCCGAAAAGGGAACAAAAATGGATTGGGTGCTCTGGCTGACGACGCGGGCCAGCGTCGTTTTTCCGGAGCCCGGCGGTCCCCAGAGA
This sequence comes from Polyangiaceae bacterium, assembly GCA_036271175.1. Classification (GTDB taxonomy): domain Bacteria; phylum Myxococcota_A; class Polyangia; order Polyangiales; family Polyangiaceae; genus DASZVB01. Next base: position 2,766 of record DATBBD010000493.1, read on the forward strand.
ATGAGCGACGGCACGCGATCGCCGGCGATGAGGTTCCGGAGCGCGCGATCGGGACCGAGCAGATGAATTTGCCCGACGACCTCGTCCAGGGTTCGCGGGCGCATCCGATCGGCGAGCGGCGGCTCCGCGCCTTCGATCGCGCCGCGCTGGGCCGCCGCTTCGAGTAACGTGGGTCCGGCGGGGACGTGCTTCGAACGCTTCGACGGGCTCATCGGCGACTCACGATCGCTCCCCGAAAATCCCGGTGCCGACGCGGACGATCGTCGCGCCCGCGAGCACGGCGTATCTGAGATCGCGCGTCATCCCCATGCTCAGCTCCGGGAGGCGCGCGGCGCCGCCATGCTCGTCGCGCAGGCGCCCGAGGCGATCGAACGAGGCGCGCGAGTCGGCGGGCTCGTCGGTGTAGGGCGGCACGGTCATGAGCCCGACCAAGGACAACGCGGGTTCGCTTTCGATCGCGCCGAGGATCCCCGCGAGCTCGCCCGGCGCGCAGCCGCTCTTTTGCGCTTCGCCGCCGACGTTCACTTCGACGAACACCCGAAGGCGAGCGTCGGATCCTCCGCGCGCCTTCGCTCCTTCGGCGGCCGATTCGGCGGTGCGCTTGCCGAGCTCTTTCGCGAGCCGCTCCGAGTCGACCGTGTGCACGGCGTCGGCGATCTGGACCACGGCCTTCGCCTTGTTCCGTTGCAGATGACCGATGAAGTGCCACCGGAGATCAGGCAGATCGGCGAGCTCGGCCGCCTTCTTCTGCAACTCCTGGACGTAATTTTCGCCGAAGTCGCGCTGCGAGGCCGCGTAAGCGTCGCGGATCGCGCGCGCCGACTTGGTTTTCGACACGGCCACCAACCGCACCTTCGCCGGATCGCGACCGCTCGCTCGCGCTGCATCGGCGAGCTCGCGCCGAACCTCGTCGAGGCGAGCGGCGATGTCGTTCATGGGGCGCGGCCGGGATCCGAGAGCTCGCGGATCCGCACGCCGAGCTCGCCGTCGACGTTCACGAGCTCGCCGCGCGCGACCTCGCGACCCGCGATGCGAAGCACGACGGGCTCGGCCAGGCGAACACCGGTCTCGAGCACGTCTCCGGCGCGAAGCTCCGCCCATTGTCGCGCGGACAACGTCACGCTCCCGACTT
>DATBBD010000494.1:0-14235 GCA_036271175.1 Polyangiaceae bacterium
GTCGAGCACCGGCGCACCGGGCTGGCCGTGCACGCGGTCGAAGAGCACGTCTTCGACGAAATCGAAGCCGAGCAGTTCGTCGATGAGTCGCTCTTCGGCCGCCAGATCTTCCAGCGTGACGAAGGGCAACCCGGCGACGCCCGAGACGCGCACGCGGACGTTCGGGTAGCGCGCACATTCGCGGACGACGTCGAGGTACTCCGCGTCGTCGGGAAGCGGCTTCAACAAGTGCGCCGCGACGAGCGCAGCGCGCTGGCGCTCGGAGAAGCACCCGAAGTCGAGCCCCAGCGTCACCGACTCGAAGGTCTTCGCCAGGAGCTCGATGAACGGCTTCGGCGGCACGCGCCAGGCGTAGTAAAGGATGCCGGATTTCGAAAAACCGAGACCGCTCCACAATTCGGCCAGCGACGTGGTCGGATCTTTGAGCGGATGGTCGCTGAAGTCGTAGACCAGGCAATACGCGCGCTTCGCGAGCTCGAGAATGTCGGCGCGGACGTTCTCGATGGGTCGCATGAACGACTTTTTACGAGCAAAATTCGCGGCTTGCGCCGTGCGGGCGCCCCCGCAATACAAGCACCCCTGGCTGCACCCTTTCCCGCCGACGACGAACGGCGGCACGAAGTAGCGATCCGACTCGCAGAGAAAAATCTGGTCGAGATCCGCGAGCGTGCTGTCGTCCTGGTCCTTCGTCTGGACGTATCGATCGCCGACGTCGAGGAGCGGCAACCGCGAGCCGCCGCGCGTCGACAGGTTCGGGTGCGTGAGACCGCGCGCGAACGCGAGGAGCGGCGCTTCGCCGTCCCCGCGAATGACGGCGTCGACCGACGAAAACTCGACGAGCTCGCGATGATAAAACGACGCCGTGTCGCCGCCGAGCACGACGCGAATGTTCGGGTCGTGCGCTTTCACGGCGCTCGCGATCTCGAGCGCGCGGTGAATGTGCAAAAACCACTTCAAGCTGACGCCCACGACCGACGGACGCACGCGGTCGAGCAGGAGGTGCAGACGGCGCGTCATCTCTTCGAGCCGGGGCGCGGTATCGAGCGGGCGCGAGTACGCCTCCACGCCGTGACGCCGCAGATACGTCGCCAGATAGAGGAGCCCCGACGTCGCGAGCCCCGGTCCCCCGCCGACGAGGAGCACCGGCCCCTTCGCGTCACTCGCCATGGTTCCTCGCGTTCCCCGAGTACGCATGCGGCGACCGCGCGAACGGCAGCACGAGATCGGCGACGTACGACCGTCCCTCGACGGAGAGTCGCGCGGTGACGTCGGGTTCCTCGACGAGCACCGAGCGCGCGTGCTGGATCCCTTCGAGGAGCGACTCGATCCCGAGCGGGCTCGACGCAGGAACGTGCAGCGACGGACCGCCGTCGATGGACACCGAGACGGCGTCCGGCCACCCGAGTTCGCGCGCGAGCCGCCACCACTCGATCGTCCGCTCCACGCGGCCGGCCGCGGCGAGGCGACGGAGGGGTTCGCCGGTCAGCGTCGTCCGGCGCGGGCGCACGACGCCGCCCGACGGAAGCCGGAGTCGCGGCGCAAAGCGGACGCGATCGCCCTCGTCCGGCGAGCCCCACGCGGCCGCGCGAAACGCCGGGTCGACGCGCTCGTCGAAGCCGGCCTGCGCGAGCGACGCCGCAACCGCGTCGCGATCGAGCACCGCGGCCGACGCCAGCGACAGCACGGCGAGCTTGCCGGCGTTCGGCACCTCGAGCACGACGGAAGCGCCGTCCGCGACGACGCGCGCGCCGCGGAGCTCCGGTCCGTCGACGCCCCACGGTTCGAGTGGGACCGCGCCGAGTTCCGGCGCGCCGAGCACGTTCGGCAACGCTTCGAACGGAACGCCGAGATCCGCGACGAGAACGCCGCCCTCTGCAAAGCGCTGGAACGCGCCTCTGAGCCACGATTCGAGCGCGTTGTTCGCCGGGAACAGCGCGCAGAGCCGCGCGTAATTTCGCACCGGGTTGTCGTCGACGCCGAAAATCGTCGAGGCGCCGTCGCCGCCGAGCCGCGCGACGAAACAGCCGAACGGCGCGGTCGCCGCGGCGTCGTTCGCCCCCGACTCCGAGAGCGTCACAGCGTCCGTTTCGGCTGAAAATGAACGCTTCCAGGCGTCGACCAGCGCCGCATCGGGGGCGCTCGACGGAAGCTCTGCCGTCGCGCCCACGCGAAGCGACGCCGCCCTGAGCTCGGCAGCGAGAGCGCGACGGTGAGCGCGTCGCGCGCTCGACGCGGGGCTCGCTCCGTCGATCCAGAACCGCTGATACTCCGAGAGCGCCGTCGCCAGCGACGCGCGCGTCCGAGCGCCCAAAGTGACGGCGAAAGGCGCGCCGAGATCGCAACGGAGCGGAGCTGCGGGCACGTCGACCGCGACGTCGAGCTTCGCGAAGAACGACACGAGCCGGGCGCGCGCCGCCGTGAGTCGTTCGGCGATCGCAAAGGCTGAAAGCGCGTCGAACTCCGCTTCCAAGCCATCAGCGAGGTCACGAAGCGCGACCATTTCCGACAACCACGCTTGCCGATGCTCGCCCGTGAGCGCTTCACCCGCGACGCGGAGCGCATCCCAGGCCGAGCGAAACCGGACTGGCAAAGCAGGACCGCCGACGAACACGCCGCCAGGGACCAACTGATCCAAGATAGGCCGTGGCACGTCGGCGCTCGCCGACCACGCGTCGAGTGTGTGACAACCCGACTTGCCTAAAACACGCCCGAGCCATCGGTCGACGGCGGGATCGCCGGCGATGATCCGCGTCTCGGTCGCGCCGCCGAACGACCTCCCGACGAACGAGAAGCCGCCCTCGGCGCGCGGCTCGAGCGTCGGATTGATGCGGTAGCGCGCAAGGCCGAGATAGGGCGCGCGTCCCCCGAGCTCGAAGAGCGCCCGCGCGAACGGCGCGAGGTCCGGCGTGAGCACGCGCTTCGGCGGCGCCGGTACGACGCGATCGTTTTCCTGATGCGTCGGTCCGAACGACGCGAGCGCGACACCCGCCCAGAGCCCCGACGGCGTCGTTCGCGTCGCGCCGCGCACGAGATACCGGAAGAGCGACGTCTCGAGGTGGCGCACGCGCTTCGTGCGCTCCGGCGGGCGCGCGGACAGCCGGCGCACGCGCTCGAACAGCGACGGGCTGGCGAAACAGAGCGCCTTCATGAAGCCGTCGTCGCCCGCCGTTCGTTCGTACAGTGCGACGCGTTCGCGTTCGAGCACGGCGTTGCGCGACTTGCGAAACGCCGCGCCGTCGTGCTTCGTCAGAAGCTCCGCGTCACCGAACGCGGCCAGCGTTTCGAGCGAAAATCCCGTGACGCGAAGGACGGCAGCGGGCGACAGCTCGAAATTCATTCGTCCCTGCGCCGCGCGGAGGCCACTTTCGCGTGCGCCTCGGCGAGCGCGGCGACCTCGTCCGCGAAGCGCTGCTGAACGAGTCGCACCGCCGCGAATCCGCGCATCACCCGCGAATACGTCTCGACGGTGAGCCCGACTTCCGCCATCCACGCGAACGTGGCCTCGGCGGTCTCGAGCCCGAAGCGCTCGCGGAAGGCGTTCGACGACGCATCGACGTCGGCGCCGCCCACGACGATCCCCTGCCGATCTGCTTCGCGGATCGCGAGCCACGAGAGCAACGCTTTTTTGCCGGCTACGGCCGGGTTTTCGCCCTGACGCGCGAGCACTTCGATGTCGCTCGGAGCGTCGCCCATTGAAGACGCCGCGCGATGACTTGGGCCGGCTTCTTCTGGGGCACCCGGCTCGTCCTGGTCGAGCGCGGGTCCGTCGGGGCCGTAGCGGCGCAGATAGTACGTCACCGGATCGGCGAGCTCGTCTTCCGGCGATCGCTCGAGTGGCAGAACCCAGCGACCGTTCTCGACGCCGATCACTTTCTCGTAGGTGCGGACGTCGCCGGTGAGAAAGAGGAGAAGGCCGGGTTCGCGTCCGGCGAGCACATCGGCGAGCGTGCGGCCCGACACGTGCGTGAACGAGTTCGCTCGGCTCGATCTTCCCTCTCCTGTAACGAACGACGACCCGGAATAGTCGAAGTATCGCTCGAGGCGACGGCCCTCGCCGGTTTCGACGATGAGCTGCCACACCACGCGATCGCGACGCCACGCGTGCCACGGACTCGACGGCGTCTCGAACGCGCGGCGTTGCCACGGCGCTACGCGAACGGAGATCAGCGTGTCGAGAGCGACGGCGAGCGCGCTCCGTACGGCGTCGTTCGGCAGGCCGGCGAGCGTCGTCGTGTCGATGGGTTCCCACAGGACGGGCACGGTGCGCGGCGAGCTCACGAACCGCGACGCTTGGCGTTCGACGAGCGGAGGTTTCCCGTCGCCGATCGTCACGACGTCGCCGGGCGCGAGCGTCGCGGCACGCCCTTTACCGAGACGCCGCTCGACGAGCGCCGTCACTTCGTCGGCGCTCAATGGGAACGCGACACGATTGAACCAGGCGTGACGACCGCCGAACTTCAACCCGGAGGCGTACGGAAAAACGAGTTCGGGCTCGACGCTGCACGCAGCCTCGAGCCAGCCCGTCACTTCGCGCTTGTCGAACCGCGCGCCGCGCGATCGCTGATAGCCCATGCTCGCGCGCACGACGGGTTGATACTTCGCCGACACGAGCGCGATCGCGCCGTGTTCGCGCCGCACGCGCGCGGCGACCGCGGGCGTCACTTCCGCATCGGCCATGTGCCAGAGCGCGGCGTTCCCCTCGGCGACGAGGAGCCCGAACTCCGGCTCGTCGTGGTCGGACGGCGTCGGAACGAGCTTCGTTTTGCCGAGATTCACGGCCTCGAAGGGCATCACGGCGACGACCTTCGAGAACCCGAGGCGCGCGAGCCCGTCGAGAAGATGCGGATCGTGCGGCGCGATCACCACGACGTCGCGCGATAAGCGTTCGAGCGACGGAACATGGAAATGATCGAAGTGCCCGTGCGTGACGACGAGCGCGGTCGGCACCGGTAATCGATCGAGCGCGAGCTCTCGCTCCGGCTCGAACGTGAGCGCGCCGCCGACGAGATCCGGACTCAGGACCGGGTCGACGAAGATGCGTTGATCGGCCGATTCAATGTATAAACCGGCATGGCCCAGAATGGTCACTCGCATGACGGAGCTCGGGAGTCTCACCCCGTAACGTGCGTTTCGACCAGAGTCAATGAGGGCAACCGTGCCGGGTAGTCGTGACACCTTCAACGTAGGTGCACTCCGCGTCGCGCCCGACGCGAGCCTCGCCGTGAGCGCGACCGGCGCCGTGCATGCGCTCGTCGGAGAGCGAGTGTTCGCGCTCGACGGCGCACCGGCAAGCCTCGTTCGCGCCGCGCTCGCGTTCGCGGACGGCACGCGCGACCTGGCATCGGTCGTGGCGGCCGTCGACGGGAGTCATCCGTCCGCGCATGCGGCGCGAGCCGAAGAACTGGTGCGTGTACTCGTCAAATCCGGCGTCCTCGTTCCCGTCGATGCGCCGGCGCGCGCCGAATCCATCGTCGTGCTCGGAAATGGCGCCCTCGCTGCGGCCATCGACGGCGCGCTCGCCGCCGCGGGCTATGCGACGCGCAACCTGGTGCGCGTCTCGCGGTTCGCGTCGCTCGAACGCGACGCGTTTCGTGAACGGCGGATCGAGCCGAAATTCCCGGAACCCGCGCCGAACGTCGCGCTGAGAGCGAGTGAACAGGAGCGTTCCGTCGACGGTTCCGACGGCACGCTCGAGCTCGCGACCGACGAAAACCTCCGCGAAGCGCTCCGCGGTTTCGACGTCGCCGTCTGCGCACTCGAAAGCGTCCCTTACGAAGCGCTCCTCGTCGTGAACCGCGCCGCGCTCGAGGCCGACGTTCCCGCGCTCTTCGTCACGACGGGCGGCGTCGGTCCGGTGGTCGTGCGCGGGTCGGCGTGTCTGTCGTGTCGTCTCTTGCAAGAGCACGGCGCGCTCGAAACTTTGCCGTACCTCGTCTCGCCGCGTGCCCCTGATGAAGCCGCGGCGGCGGCGGTCGCGACGGCGGCCGTCCTTCGGCTCGTCGCGCCGGATCGCTCGACCGCGGTGCTTCGATTCCGCGACGACGGCGGGCGTTCGCTCGAGCCGCTCTTGTCGCAGGGAGGGTGCGCCGCTTGCGCGGCATTCCCCGACGGCAAGCTGCCGACCGCGGTCGCCGAAGCGACGGCGCTCTCACGACTCTGGCCGATGTCGCCGCACACTCGGGCGAGCGCGGCGCGCGATCCGTATCGCACGGTGGGCATCGTCGGCGGCGGCACCGCGGGCTATCTGACCGCGCTCGCGCTCCGAAAATTACGTCCCGAGCTCGACGTGACGTTGATCGAGTCGAGCAAGATCCCGGTCATCGGCGTCGGCGAGGCCACGACGCCCGAGCTCGTCAAGTTCCTGCACTCGCCGCGATTTCTCGATCGCGACGTCGGCGATCTGTACCGCCGCGTTCGCCCCACATGGAAACTCGGCATCAAGTTTCGATGGGGGCCGCGGGACTTCACGTTCCCGTTCCAGCGCGGGCGCTTGCTCGAATCGAAGCTCTACGACGGGCACCTCAATCGCCAATCGCTCGGCGCGCTGCTCATGATGGCCGACCGCGTGCCCATCTTTCGCGACGAAGCGGGCCGGCACGTCTCGATGGCGCACCTCGTCCGTTGGGCATACCACCTCGAAAATCGGAAGTTCGTTCGCTATCTGGCCGAAGAAGCCGTCGCCGCGGGCGTGCACTACGTCGACGCGACGATCGCGAACGTGGAGCGCACGAGCGACGGCAACGACGTCGCGGCGCTCGTAACGGAGGACGGTCGGCGACTGTCGTTCGATCTGTTCGTCGACACATCGGGATTCCGCTCGCTCTTGCTCGAAAAAACGCTCGAGTCGAAGTTCATCGACTGGTCCAGCACGCTCTTCACCGACGGCGCGGTCATCGCCACCGTGCCCCACGACGGCACGGTGAAACCCTATACGCTCGCCGAAACCATGGACGCGGGGTGGTGCTGGAACATCCCCTTCGAAGCCGAAGATCATCGCGGTTACGTCTTTTCGTCGCGGTTCCTCTCGAAGGACGAGGCCGAAGCGGAAATGCGCACGAAGAATCCGCAGATGGGCGACGCGGGCTTCGTACGCTTTCGCTCGGGGCGTCACGACGCGTTCTGGAAGGGAAACGTCGTCGCGCTCGGCAACGCGTACGGCTTCGTCGAACCGCTCGAGTCGACGGCGATCCACATGATGGTGCTCACGCTCGAGCTCTTGACGACGCACTTTCCGGAGTCGAAGAGCGACCGCAGCGTTGTTGCGACGTTGAACCGAAAAATCGCCGAACGCTGGGACGCGCTCCGCTGGTTTCTCGGCGTGCACTATCGCTTCAACAAGCGGCGGGGTACGCCGTTCTGGCGAGCGGCGAACAATGACGTCGACATTTCCGGCGCCGCCGAACGCGTGGCGCTCTTCGAACGTCGCGCGCCGCTCTCGTATCGGACGTCGCTCTTTTACACGGTGATCCCGCCGGAGTACTTCTCCGACGACCACTCGTTCGACACGTTGCTCATGGGCCAAGATGTCGCAACCGACTTCGTCGCACCTGCCGAAGATCGTCCCACGTGGAATCGCCGCATGACGACCCTCGAGGGACTCAAGAACGCCGCGCTCCCACAAGCCGACGCCCTCGCCTGGCTGCGCGACCACCCCGAAGAACTCGCGCGCCTGAGAACCGCCCCCGATAGCTGGCTCCACGGCTGGATCCCGGCGTAGGGCCGGGATTTCGTGAGAGCCGCGGGTAGCGTCAGCCGACCTTCGCGCGCTGTCGACAGTCCGCCCCGGCCTCGCCGATATTCTCACTCGCGCCTCATTGGTTGATCGCGATCTGCCCTTCCAAGACTGATCAGGTCGTGGCGTCGAACCGGGTCCCTGCCCGGTTCGGGTTCCGCTCGATAGGTCGGCTTCTGGTCAGATCGCCGAGCCTACAAAACGCCGAAGCCGGGCGCATGACCCGGCTCCGACGAGATTTTGCCTTACTCAAGCCACGCGACCGGACGGGGCCGCTACACGTACGCTTCGGTTCGAATCTCCGAAACGGGACAAGGCTCACGAGCACCCGCGACCGGGCAAAGCCCGGTCGCTGCTAGGTGCTGATCAGTCTTGGCAGACCAGATCGCGATCAACCAATGAGGCGCGAGTGAGACTACCGGCGAGTCCGGCGAGGGTCGTTACCAGCAGCACATGCTGGTGTCGGCGGACGCCCCGAGATTCGGGATGTTCGGCCGATTCACGATGTTCAGGCGGGACGCGACGGACGAGATCTGGACGGCCTGGATCGGGGCGGCCATGACGGCGCCACCGGCGACGGCGTCGAGCATGTCGTCGGAGAGCTCCGAGGTGGTCACGAGCTTCTCGGAGGCTTGCATGACCGACTCGATCTCGGGCTTCGTGAAGGTGAAACCCGCCTTCGGCCCGGCCTCGAGAACGGCCTTCGCAAAATCGTCGGGATTCGTGATCGCGTCGACCTTGCCCTTCAGATCAGGGTGCTTCGGCAGGTACTCTTGATAGAATTTGATGAAGTCTTGCTTTGCCATGTCGAGTTTCTCCTCATCGAGGCCGAGGTTGAATCTCCACCGCTATCATGACTTTTTCCTCACCACAACGGACTCGGTCGGCCAACGCTCGGCGGAAGTCTGAATCGATAGAAGATCGCGAGGGTTTTCCGTGAGTACCCCGAAGCGGTTTCTCTCGCCCGAGGTGCGCTTCGAGCTCGCGTACGACGATCGCACGCCGTTCGGGAGCGCGCTCGGCGGCGGCGCGGACCGATCCGTTCGACGCGCGTGCGCGAAGATCGACGAGCACCGCGCGAGATACGGCATGGCGGATGTCGTGATGCACTCACGAGAGCTCCTCGGCAAGGCGTTCGACGGCGAGCTGGCGACGTTTTTCGAACGCCCCGGGGTCCTCGAGGAGCTCGCCTTGTATCCCCCGCCGGATGGGGTTCGCGTCGCGTCGATCACCGTGATGCGCGACCGTGAAACGCTCGGGACGATCGACGTTTCAGCGGCAAATTTGCGCGATTTTGCTCCTTCCATGGCGGACCTTCACCGAGGGACGACGCCGCCGCGGTCGGGCCTCGCGCGTCTCTTGTTCGACGCGTTCGACGCGCTCGGCGCCCTGACCGACTCGGCCATGCGTCCACTTCCCCCTCCGGACGGCGACGCGAGGTTCGTCGGACACGCGACCGTCGACGTCGGCGCCGGGGTTCTTTTCGATCCGTTTTTCTTGCCACCCGCACGGCACCATCCGCCGTCGTACCGCCCGCTTCGCGCCGCAGATCTGACCACCGTCGCGGCCGTATTCATTACACATAGTCACCCCGACCACTTCGATCCGTGGTCGCTCCTGTCGTTCGGCGCGGACACACCGATTTACGTCCCGGCCGTCGAGCGCGAGTCGCTCCTCGCCGTCGATATGTTCCGTCGATTGTCGGAGCTCGGGTTCTCGCGGGTCGAGCGCGTGCGCGCGGGGACGACCGTCGCCGTCGGAGACGCGACGGTTCACGTCCTTCCGTTTTACGGCGAGCAACCGACCACGGCGGAGGTTCACCATCCCGAAGTCCGCAACGAAGGCGTGACGTACATCGTCGAGCGGGGTTCCCGGCGCACCTTTCTCGTCGCGGACTCCGGCAAAGATCGCGACGGCGACGTGCGCGACCTCGCGGCGACCGTTCGGCAACGGTTCGGCGGGGTCGACGTGCTGTTCGGCGGATACCGCGCCTTCGCCGTCTACCCGATCCATTATCTGTTCTCGTCGGTCAGTCGTTACTTGCCGTTCGTGCCCGAGAGCATGTGGTCCGTCCGGCAGGCCATGATGAACGACGCGAACGCGCTCATCGACACCGCCGAACGCGCCGGCGCGCGCGTCGTCGTGCCATACGCCGACGGCGGCGCGCCGTGGCATTGGGAGCGCGGGCTCGGGCCGCGGCTCGACGGACACGGCGACTCGAACCCCGCCGTCGATTCACCCCCCGAAGAAGTCGTGCACGCCGCCATCCGTCGCTCGAGCTCGCGCGAAGGCGCCATCGCGTCACCGGTACGAGCGGTCGTGCTTCGTCCCGGAGAAGCGCTTCGCTTCGACGGCGACGCCGTGCGCGTCGAACGGAGCCCAGGTCACGTGTGGCCGTACTCGAGCGGTCAATGGTTCCAAGCCAACATCGCACTCTCGCGCCAGGACGGCCGCGCGCTGGCCAGTGCACGCCGCGTGCTCCGCGCCGTCGAAGCGCTCGCCCTCGACGCGCGGCAAGCGGGCGAGCTCGGCTGTTTCTTCTTCATGCGAAAGCCGCCGGATCTGCGCCTTCGCTTCCTGACGACCTCCGACGCGCTCCCCGCCGAGCTCCGCGTCGTTCTCGACGACCTCGCTCGCGACGGCGCGATCGAACGATGGTTTCCTTCGATTTACGAACCGGAAATCGACCGCTTTGGCGGTCAGATGGGGTGGGGCGCCGTGCGCGAGTGGTTCGACGGCGACACGACGCGCTGGCTCGCAGTCGATCGACTCCGCGAAGCGGGCACGGCGACGCTCTCGACGGACCGGTTCTGCGCGTCGGTCGCGCTTGCACTTGCGGTGTCGGCCCTCGGAGACCGGGCGGAGGTTCGCGACGTGTTTCGACACTACGCCGCGTCGCTCGGTGTCGTGCGCCCCGACGGACCTCTCGACGCCTTCGACGACGAAGCGACGCGGCGCGCGGCGAGCGACGGCGAGCGTTCGCTCCTCGCCGCTTACGACGCCGCGAACACCACGCTGTCGGGTGCCCTGCGCGCACTCTGGGAAACCGGAGGGCTCACCGCGGGCCTCCGGGCCATCGTCGCCGACGTCGTGTTGTTCCATGGCCATCGTCACGGGCTCGATCGCGACGCGCACGCGCGCTTCGCGTGGACGATGATCGCCGCGCTCGAGTGACGACGCACGAGTCCCCGAGCCCGCTTTGAACGAGCAAGGACTCAGATCTCGCGCGCGTGACGGCGCAGCAGCGACCGATCGTTTCTGAGCACTTCGAGCGCCGGACCGTGCGGCAGCGCCCGCGCCGCGACGCGTTCGACGGCGGCGATCGTGCGGCGCCAGGTCGCCTCGTCGTCGAGCGGCTCCGCGTACGTCGCGTCGAGGCCCATCCCCATGAACAAAAGATCGTAGCGGTAGACACCGAACGTCGACAGATCGAGCTCTTTGAACCGATGCGCCGTCGACCCGATCGGCGCCCGTTCGCGGTAGAGCTCGATGAGCGGTTCGATGCCGCTCACGTTCGCACTCGCGCGGCACTGCTCCCAGAACGGCGTGTCGAGACGCCGATTGAATCGGTAATGCGCCGCGAGAAACCATCGCAAGGCGTCCCACACTTCGACGATCTCTTTCGTCGCGAGCGACTGCGCGACGAAGAGCCCGGGTTCGCGCGGAAAGGCACTCAAGAGCTTCTGGATCTCGACGAGCACCATGTGGATCGCCGTCGATTGCAGCGGCTCCACGAACGCGAACGAATTGCCGATCGCGACGCAGTTGCCGCGCCAGAAATCCTCGCGTCTCCCCGATACGAAGGGGATCGTCCGGGTGTCTCCCATGCCGGGATTTTTGGCACGCATTTCGTCGGTGGCGTCGCTGACGCTGGCGAAGGCCGACGAGAAGACGTAGCCGCGGTGATCTTCGTCCTCCATCGGGATGTTCCAGCACCAGCCGTGGTTCATCGTTTCGGCCACGGTGTGCGGTCGGACGAGCCCGCGATTCGGCACATCGGCCACGACGGCGGTGTCCGCGTAGAGGCTCGAGGCGTAGCTCACGAACGGCGAACCGAGCGCTTTGCCCATCAGGAGCGAACGGAACCCGGTGCAATCGACGAACAGGTCGTACGAGAGCGAGCGCCCGTCGTCGGTGCGAAGGTGCTCGATGCTGCGTTTGTCCGGGGACGCCACCGCCTCGGTGACGACCGCGTCGAGGTGACGGACGCCCATGCGCTTCGCTTCTTCGCCGAGGTAACGCACGAAGCGCTGGTTATCGAGGTGATATGCGTACGGCACTTCGCCGAGGAGCGAACGATGGCCGCCATCCGGGGTTCGAAGGATCGGCGTCGTGTTGTCGCTCATGAGGCGCGACGCGAGACAACTCCGATTCACGTCGCGGTCGTAGACCACCGACTCGAGCAATTTGCCGAACTGAAACGGCGAATTGAAAAAGTAGTCCCCGGGGAGCCCCCATTCGAATCGAATCCCGAGCTTCCACGTCGGCCGGACGCGCGCGTAGAAATCGACCACGTCGAGACCGAGATAACGATGGAGAAACCACACCAACAGCGCCGTGGTCGCTTCGCCTACGCCGATGACCGGAATTTTCGACGACTCGATCAAGGTCACGTCGAGCTCGGGGCGCTTGGCCCGGAGCGCGAGCGCCGTGAGATACCCCGCCGTCCCTCCGCCCACGATCCCCACGGTGCGAATCGTCGTGGGCAGCGGCCGCGCGCCGCGCTCTTCGAGATTGGCGCCGCGCGCCTGGAGCACGTCGGCGTCGAGGCGTAAATCGCGCGCTCCCGACACGCTCGCGCCGTCGCTGGCAACCGGCCAGGGCAGCGCGTGAACGGCTTCGCCACCGGCGCGCGGAAACACGACGACGCTCGCGAAGTATTTCGGCACGTCCGACGGCGCGAGCAGGCGTTCGACCTCGGCAACCACGGCGCGGGCGGCGCGCGCAAGCACGGCGCGCCCCGCCGGTTCGGCGGTCGGCACGGTCGCGGTTCGGAGCGCGGGAAGCGTCGAAGACGCGACCTCGGGCGCGTCCGGATCCGTCGCGCGGAGGAGCTCGCGCCGCGATGCAACGAACCCGCCGCGCGTCCCCGGCGCGAACAGCGGTCCGACCAGGACGGAGGCCGCTTCGTACGTCACGAACAACACCGGAACGCCGCGTTGCGACGCCGCCACGCCGAGCGCGTCGATGTCCGCGTACGTCGCGTCTTCGAGGGCCGTCACGACGAGGCGCGGGGCGAACGCAGCGTCGCTCTTCGCCGTTGCAGAGACGGCCACGTCGCTCGCGGTCGCGTGATAAACGGCGTCGTCGAGGGTGTCGACGAGGTGCACTTCGATGGCGGCGTCATTGCCGAGCGCGGCGGCGAGCGCGAGCGCGAGCCCGCCGCCGCCCACGACGAGGATCGGGCTTCGAGGCGCGGACGCGTCGTCTTTCGAAACGACGAAGCCCGCCGCGAACAGTTGTCCGAGGGTCTCGACGACGCTCGACTCCGAAAACCTCGGCGCGAGCGCGTGAACGATTCGCTCGACGACGCCTTCGGTCCGAACCGCGTCGAGGATCGCCCCGAGGCGAGCGACATCGCCGCGCACCACCGTGTAGGGTGAACCCCAAATCGCACCACGAACGAGCCCGACGTTGCCATCGACGTCGGCGAGATCGAGGCCCGGGCGCACGGAGAGCGTCGCGTTCGACGGGAGGCGCATCGCAGGAGAATGACGGGCGCGAGACCCGAGCGTCAACCGCCCGTCGGCTCGGTTCCCGTGAGCGGCCGGTTCAGCGAAGGAGCGCGCGGCGTTGAAGCTCGCGCTCGACGAGGACGCTCTCGAGGGATTGCCCGCACAGTTTCTCGAACGCGCGGGCCAAGAAGCCGAACACCGTGTCGCGAATATCGGCGAGCGCGGCGGCGGACGACGGCGGGAGCGCGCAGAGGAGCGTCGTGAGCTCGGCGTGAAGGTCCGGGTGTGCGCTACGAAACCGTTCCTCGTCGACGAGCTCCGCTCCGACGATCTGCACGACCAAGGACGGGGCGGGAAATAGCGCGGCGAGCGCGCGGTTCACGCGGTTGCGCGGCAAACGATACGTGATGGAAAGCGACGTGTCGGTGTATTCGACGTAGTGCCAGCAGAGGGCGGGCATGAGCAACGTTTCGCCGGCGTGAACCAGGCAATCGCTCGCGCCGATCGACGACAAGAACGACTCTTTCGTGGCTTCGTCGGGGAACGTCTCGAAATAGATCCTGCCATTGGCGTCGCGCGCGGGCACGGACGCAACGCGTTCTCGAATGGCCCGATCGAAGACGACGAAAGCGTCGAGCGCCGGCAAACGCCGCGCGGGAATGATCGAAAATCGTTTCGTGCCGAACACCTGGTAGAGGAGCACCGCGCGCTGGTCGTCGTCGTAGTGGAGGTGATTGAAGTTTCCGCGGTTCGCGACGAACGTCGCGGAGACGACGTCTTCCCGATCTCCGCGCTTCGCGTGCGCCGGCGCGGGAAGCAGCTGGCGGA
>DATBBD010000495.1:0-7432 GCA_036271175.1 Polyangiaceae bacterium
CCAGAAGACGACGTCACCGTCGCGATTGGCCACGAAGGAGACGCCGCCGTCGTGCGAAATGACGATCGCCAGGCCCTGGGGGTGATCATTCACGAAACGATAAGCCGCGCGATGACGAGTCCCGACGTTTTCGATGTCGTCGGTGTCGCGGCGCTCCCCTTCGGTATCGAGCGCGCGCCACACGCGTGACGGCGGCGGCAGCTCGGCAGAAACCTCGGCGCCGAACCCGATGAGGCCGAACCGCTTGTCGAGGACGACCGCGCCGTCGATCGCGGTGAGGTTGGCGATGAGACGACTCAGCTCGAACACGGCTTGCTCGAGTTTTTCGAGCCCCGGACTCTGATCGGAGACGAAATCGGACCAGTCCACCGACGTCTTCGTCACATGGGCAGCGACTCCTTCGAGGATCTGGAAGAGCAAGGTTCGATAGCGATGCGACGGTTCGTCCTGACCGAAGCGATACTTGAGCCGGATTCCATCGACGCCGGCCGGCAGCGCCGCGGTCGCCGTGTCCACGACCAGGATCATGCCGCCTTGGCGCGCGCCGCGGATGAGCTGAATCGCGCGACGGAGCATGTGCTGGCCGACGCGGCCCACGAGCGAATGCTCGACCTGGGTCGGCGACGGCGCGTTCACTTGAAGCACGGCGTGCTCGGCTCTGACTTCTTCGCGCTCGCGCGTGAACATGGCGGGGAGCCAGGTGGATTCGAACACATCGACCTGCGCGTCGACCAAAGCGCCGCCCTCGAGCCCGCCGATCAACTTCCCGGCGCAGCGCACCGCGAGCTGGCCCGGACCGGTTACGTGAACAATCGGATCGTACGTCCAATTCGGGAGCAAGCTCCGCCCGCCCCACGTCGGGGCGAGCCACGCGGGGCCCGAATGCGCGATGCCCCAGATACGCAATCGATCCGCTTCGACCTGTGCGCCGATCAGCGCCGTCTCGAAGGGCGTCGACGGACTCAAGCGACGGAGCTCGTCGGCGTGGAAGGGACGCGTCCGGTCGAATCGCAACCGGAGCACGCCCTGGTTCGGCACGCCGCTTTCGGGCAGCTGATCGAACGGCGTGAGGAGGAGTCGAAACCGCGTCGGCCGCGCCTCTTCGGACGTGAGCGACGCCTGGAACGCGACGGACAGCGCGTCGAGAAAGAGCTCGTGTGGAACGGCGAGCACCCTGTCCGCGGGCCAATGCGCCTCGACGTACTTGGCGAGGTCGGACGGGTACGCGTGCGCGCGGAGCATCGCCGTAGCATGGGGCTTCAGCGCCCAAATTCGAAGCCCCTCGTCGCGAGAGCCGCCAGGCGCAGCGCGCTCGCGCTCGACGAAAAAATAGTGGCGCCCGACGTACTCGGACAGATTGAACGCGTCGCCCACGGTTCGCGTCGCGCCCGACCGTCTCATCGCGACCGAGCCACCCGGGCCAATTTCTGACCCGCGGGCACCGTCGAGGGCGGGTCGGGCCTCCTTTCGAACGCGCCGACGCTTCGACGATCACGTGGCACGTCAATTGCCCTATCGTCGTTCGCGGTCGCGATGGAGTTTCAAGGTGACGCCGAGATCCTTCGACACGACGCCGACTTCACGCTGTGCCGCGGCATCTGGGACCTCGACGGTTCTCGGGTGTTGGCGCTGCGCGCGACGACGAAGGATCTCGCGCCGAGCAAGGTCGATCGGCTCTATCACGAGTACGCGCTGCGAGATGAGCTGACGGCGGCGGGTGCGTTGCGCCCGCGCGCGCTCCTTCGCGGTCGCGAAGGGCCGACGTTGATCCTCGAAGACCCCGGCGGCGAGCTCCTGGCTCGCGGAACCGGGCGCCCCTGGGATCTTCGGGCGCTCTTGCGCGTCGCGATCGGCATCGGTGCGGCGCTCGGACGGCTCCACGAGCGCGGTCTCATTCACAAGGACGTGAAGCCCGGCAACGTCTTCGCGGATTTTACTTCCGGCACGGCGTGGCTCACCGGCTTCGGCATCGCCTCTCGATTGCCGCGCGAACGACGAGTGCCCGAGCCACCGGAGATCATCGCCGGCACCCTCGCCTACATGGCTCCCGAACAAACCGGGCGCATGAATCGTTCGCTCGATTCGCGCGGCGATCTCTACGCGCTCGGCGTCACCTTGTACGAGCTCCTCACCGGAAGGTTGCCGTTCAACGCGCGCGACGCCTCCGAATGGGTCCATTGCCACATCGCGAGGCAGCCGACGCACCCGCGCGAACTCACCGCGGGGCTCGACGAAGGCGTGTGCGGCGTGGTGCTCAAGCTGCTCGCCAAATCTGCCGACGAGCGGTACCAGACCGCGGCCGGCTTGGTCGCCGACTTGCGCCGATGCCTAGAAGCGCTCGAGTCCACGGGACGCATCGAGCCGTTCTCGCTCGGCCGGACGGATCCGTCCGATCGCCTGCACATGCCGGGAAAACTCTACGGACGCGAGCGCGAGAGCAACCTGATGCTCGAAGCGTTCGCGCGCGTCGCGCGCACCGGCGCGCCCGAGGTCGTGCTCGTGTCGGGCTACTCGGGCGCCGGCAAGTCCTCCGTCATCCTGGAGTTGCAAAAGACGATCGTGCCCCCACAGGGGTTCTTCGCGTCGGGCAAGGTGGACCAATACAAGCGAGACATGCCGTACGCGGCGCTCGCCGAGGCGCTGTCGAAGCTCGTGCGTCAGGTCCGCCGCACGAAGAACGAGCGCGCCTGTGGTCGGCGTTGCGACGATTCGTCGGCGTGTTCGCCAGCGCGGGCCATCCGCTCGTGCTCTTCATCGACGATCTGCAATGGCTCGACGCGGCGACCCTCGAATGGCTCGCACATCTCGTCACGCACGCCGACGTTCACGACTTGCTCCTCATCGGCGCCTATCGCGACAACGAAGTGGGAACGTCGCACCCGGTGGCGCGGATGGTGGAAGCCGTGCGAGCGAGCCCGGTCCCTTTGGACGAAATCACCTTGCCGTCGCTCTCGCAGGAACAGCTCGGGAATTCCCTCGCCGACGCGCTCCGGAGCGACGCCGATGCGGTCGAGCCGCTCGCTCGGGTTCTTCACGACAAAACGGGCGGCAATCCCTTCTTCGCGACCGAGTTTTTGACGGCGCTCGTCGACGAACGGCTGCTTTACTTCGACGGCCGACCGAGGTCGAGGTGCGACCTCGGGGTGCGGTCGTGACACCCGAGGAACTGCCCGACGCGATCGTGAGACTCGCGGTCCGGCTTCGCGATGTCGTGCTCCTCGAAGACGCGACCGGCTCGCCCGATTTCTCGTCGGACCCGTACATTCGACGGACGAGACCGCGTTCGGTCCTTTGTTTGCCTCTCCTGAAACAGAACGCCTTGATGGGTGTGCTTTATTTGGAAAACCAGCTGACGCCGCACGCGTTCACGCCGAGCCGGGTCGGCGTGCTCCGCTTGCTCGCGTCGCAGGCCGCGATATCCCTCGAGAATGCACGGCTCTACGGAGATCTACAAAGCGCAGTGACCCGCGCGCGTGCGTCCCTCGACGAGAAAGAGGCGCTCCTCAAGGAGGTGCACCATCGCGTCAAAAACAACTTGCAGCTAGTCAGTAGCCTCCTGAATCTCCAGGCGTCACGGATCACGGAACAGGCCGCGAAAGAGATGTTCGAAGAGAGCCGAAACGGAGTGCGCTCCATCGCTTCGGTCCACGAAAATCTTTATCGCACCGGTAACTTCGCCAAAGTTCCCATGGCCGCCCACGTGGAGAGCTTGTGCTCGCAGCTTGCCCGCACACATCGCCCGCACGAACGCGGGATCACGTTCGAGCGGCGCGTGCACGACGTTCACCTCGAAGTGGGGCGCGCCGTCGCGTGCGGGCTCATCATCAACGAGCTCGTCTCGAACGCGCTCCGTCACGCGTTTCCCCCCGGTCGCTCGGGAACCGTTCGCGTCGAGCTCGATCCGGTCGGCGACGGACGCCACGCGCTCCGCCTGAGCGACGACGGCATCGGCCTTCCGGCGGGCGTCGATTTCGGCAGCGCCGACTCGCTTGGACTGCAACTCGTGCACGATCTCGCGCGCCAGCTCGGCGCCACCGTCGAAGTGAGCCGCGACGCGGGAACGACCTTCACCGTCACCTTCGACGAAGCCGAACGAGGCAGAGTCCGCGGATGAACCCGGCGCGCATCCTGATCGTCGAAGACGACCTCATCGTCGCCCGCGACATCGCGCAGCAGCTGGCGCGGATGGGACACCACGTCGTCGGCTCGACGGCGCGCGGCGACGACGCGCTCGTGCTGGCGCTCGAAACCGAGCCGAACCTCATCCTCATGGACATCCAGCTCGAAGGCGAGACCGACGGCATCGCCGCGGCCGAGCGCATCCAGAAGCGCCTCGGCGTTCCGATCGTCTACCTGACGGCGTTCGCCGACAGCCGCACCGTTCAGCGCGCGGCGGCGACCGAGCCGTTCGGCTACCTCATCAAGCCGTTCGAGGATTCACAGCTGAGGACGGCGATCGAAGTCGCCCGCTACAAGCACGCGGCCGAAAAGAAGCTTCGCGAAAGCGAGCGACGGTACGCCGTCACGCTTTCGAGCATCGGGGACGCCGTGATCGCGACCGACGCCGAAGCGCGCGTGACGTTCATGAACGCCATCGCGAGCTCGCTCACCGGATGGTCCGAGACCGACGCCGTCGGACGACCGCTCCCCGACGTCTTTCGTATCGTGGACGAAGACACCCGAGCGACGGTCGAAGACCCGGCCGCGAAAGTGCTTCGATTGGGCGCCATCGTCGGACTTTCGAGCAAAACCACGCTGCTCGCGAAGAACGGACGCGAGATCGCGATCGACGACAGCGGCGCGCCCATCGTGGACGACCACGGCAAGCTCATCGGCGTCGTTCTGGTCTTTCGCGACGTGACCGGCCGCCGCTTGCTCGAACGCGCCGAGCACCTGCGTCAGTCGAAGGAAACCGCCGAGGCCGCGAACCGGGCCAAAGACGAATTTCTGGCGAACGTGAGCCATGAAATCAGAACGCCGATGAACGCCATCGTGGGCATGACCGACCTGGTGCTCGAAACGCCGCTCCGCGACGACCAACGGCGCTCGCTGAAGAGCGTTCAATCGGCCGCCGGCAGCCTCCTCGCCATCATCGACGATTTGCTGGATTTTTCGAAGATCGAGGCTGGAAAATTCGAGCTCGATCCGTCGGCGTTCTCGCTGCGAGAATTACTTGGCGACCTGACACGGGCGCTCTCTCCGCGCGCGCTCCAGAAGGGGCTCACGCTCACGTGTACCGTGGACCCCGAAGTTCCGGCGCTCGTCATCGGCGACGCCGGCCGGCTGCGGCAGGTCCTCGTCAACCTCACCGGCAACGCGATCAAGTTCACGCCGAAAGGAACCGTGTCCGTTCGCGCCGCGCGGGGCGAAACCGCCCGGCCCCACGGCGTCGCGGTGCGCTTCGTGGTCCAGGACACCGGCATCGGCATTCCGCGGAACAAGCTCGCGTCGATCTTCCGCGCCTTCGAACAGGAAGACATGACGACGACCCGCAACTACGGCGGAACGGGGTTGGGTTTGACCATCGCCGCGCGCATCGTCTCGATGATGGGCGGCGACATCGCCGTCGAGAGCAAGGTGAACCGCGGAAGCACGTTCACGTTCACGACGCATTTCGGCGCGCGCGGGGCCGATCCCGTCATCGACGGCGAGGCCCCTCGGCCGTCTCTCGAGCGTGCGATACCGGCGGCGAGCGACGCGCTCCGGGTTCTCGTCGCGGAGGATCATCCCCTCAATCTCGAGCTCTTGTACCGCCTCTTGTTGACGCGGGGCCACGTCGTTCGAACGGCCCGCAACGGCCGCGAAGCACTGGATCTGATGCACCGCGAGGCCTTCGATCTGCTGCTGCTCGACATTCACATGCCGGAGATAGACGGATTTAGCGTCGTCGAATCGGTGCGCGATCGAGAGCGAACCGAGGGCGGGCACCTTCCGGTCATCGCGCTCACCGCGCGCTCGCGCGCCGAAGACCGCGCGCGCGGCCTTGCCGCCGGCATGGACGAGCTGCTCGTAAAGCCCATCGACGCTCGCTCGCTCTGGGACGCGATCGATCGCGTGTGCGACCGCTCGTCGACGCGCACGCACGGCGGCGCGACCGACGTCGCGGTGGAGCGCGCGGCGTCCCGCCGCGCCCCGGCGGGCCTGCTCTCGCCCCGCGTGCTTCTGAACGCCTGCGGAGAAGACGCGGGGATCCTCCGGGTGTTGTGCGAAACCTTGCGCCTCACCTTGCCGAAGAGCATCGACGGACTGAAGAGCGCCCTCGACGACGACGACGCTCCACGGCTCTGCGAAGCCGCTCATGCCCTTCGGGGAACCGTCAGCGTCTTTTCGACGCACGCCGGGTCGCTCTTGTCGGACATCGAAGATCACGCCGCGAGCGGCGAGCTCGCCGCGGCGCGTGCGCTGTTCGGGAAGCTTCCGGCGCTGGCCTCGGAGCTCGTTCGCGAGACCGGCGGTGTCTCCATCGAGAGCTTGCTGAACGATTCGCGGCGCTGAGCGGCGAGAGCGCCGCGGGCAACGCCGGAAAAGGTGGTATCTTCGCCGGGAACGCTGCCATCCCCCCGCCCCGAGGACGCCTCATGTCACAACCGGTCACCGAGCTCGACGAGCTCATCGCGATGATGTTTCAAGCCCATCCCTGGCACGGCGTGCCGGCACGGCGCTTGAACGGAGAGCTCCAGGCCTTCATCGAGATCGTCCCCACCGACGCGGTGAAGTACGAGCTCGACAAACCAAGTGGTCACTTACGTCTCGATCGGCCGCAGCGCTATTCCAGCCTCTGCCCGACGCTCTACGGCTTCATCCCGCGAACGTACTGCGGCCGGCGCGTCGGCGCGCGTTCGGCGGAGCGCACCGGCGAGGGCCCGCTGCAAGGAGACGGCGATCCGATGGACATTTGCGTGCTCACCGAGAAGACCGTGGTGCACGGCAACTTCCTGGCGAGCGTCCGACCGATCGGCGGGTTACGCATGATCGACGGCAACGAAGCCGACGACAAGATCATCGCCGTGCTCCACGAGGACATCGCGTACGGAAAGATCGAAGACATCGCCGACTGCCCGGCCGCGCTGCTCGAACGAGTGAAGCACTACTTCCTCACGTACAAGCAAGGTCCCGGCACGTCGCAGCCCATCGTGCGTATCCCCGAAGTGTACGATCGCGCCGAAGCGGAATACGTGATCCGCCTCAGCATGGACGACTACCGCGAAGACTTCGGCGCGCCCGAAAAGCGAATCCGCAGACTGGCGTACGCGATCAACGCGAGCGAACCGCCGGCCTCCAGCATCAACCCCGGCTCGAATCGATAGATGAGGATCCTCGTCTGCGCGGTCGTGGTGCCCGTCCTCGCGTGCGCCGTTGGATGTGGTTCGAGCGGACGAGGGTCCGCCGCCAAGGGGGGCGCCGACGCGGGAATTTCGGGGAGCGGCGTCGG
>DATBBD010000496.1:0-13927 GCA_036271175.1 Polyangiaceae bacterium
CCCTTCTTATTCGGCGCTGCCGACCACGACGACGTGGCGACGTCCGCAAACCCAGTGCCCCGGCACCCAACGGCCGTAATCATTGTGATGACCGTGCACCCAGACCGCATCGGCGCAGCCTCGAGGCCGCTCGACGACGACCTCGCCGGTGCAGGCCGCGAGGGCCGGGGCGAGTCCGAACGCGCCGAGCGCGGTCAAGAAGAGGAGTTCCTTTTTACCCATGATGTATCCGCGTTGCATGACACCAGTGCACAGCAAGAACCTTGCCCGCGGTATCGACGGCGATTTCGTGGTGCGCCCCGGTAGAGTGAGTCGTGGCGCCTCAGGGGCGGCGATTGCGCTCATCTCGACGTGATGCGTTTCTTAGCACCGGCGAGCGCTGCGAGCCGGATCGCGACGTTCAGCCCGATGTCCGCGAACTGTCTCTCCGAGAGCTCGACGTTCATGAATTCGCGGCGACCGTAGTTGTTCCGCGCGGAGCTGTGCGTCGTCTTCCACTCGCGAGGGAAGGACGTGCCGGCGCATTCCACGTCGTCCAGAACGAGCTCTATCGCGCCGCTCGGGAGCACCACGATCGAGCAAACCACTCCGACGACGCCGCGATCGGAATCATCGCGATTCGACGGCATCGGTCGCTCCTTTCAGCAGCTCCGAGTCCATGCACACCCGGTCGAGCTCGGGGAGAATCTCTCGTAGATCGTCGGGACGCAGGCGCGCTTCGAAGGCGGTGAGACGGCCGATCAAATCCGACAGGGCGCCTGGAACGTGGTCCATGGGGGGCGCCGCGCTCGCCTCGGGGCGCTTGCGACGAAAGGCATACTCGAGCGGAGTGCGTCCGATTGCGAACTCGTGAAGAATGCAACCGACGGCGTAAACGTCGGCACGATGATCGAAGGGCGCCCCCGAACGGCATTCGGGAGCCATGTAGGTCCAGGTTCCGAACGTTACCCAATCGCCTTGCGCAACGAGTCCCGGCAAATGATTCGGCTGAGCCGCGCCGAAATCGAGGAGTACGACGCGACCGTCGTTGCAAAGGAACACATTTTCGGGTTTCACGTCCGCGTGGACCAGCCCTCGCCCATGAAGATAGGAAAGGGTCCGGCAAAGCTCCTCCACGACGTGAACGGCTTCGGCGAGGAAGCGCGCACCAATCCGGCGGTGTGTTCCGTGACCGTTTCTGGTCAACAGCTCGGATTGGGCGGGACCAATGCGGCACCAAATGCCTTCCATGGCCTCGCGCAACGTCGCGCCGTCGAGGAGCTCCATGGCGTACCAGGGCGTGGGGCCGTCGACGCAATGGTCGCGGAGGCGAACGATCCCGGGATGCTCGAGATGTTTCAGCCAGCTCACCTCGCGAGCGATGGTGTCTCCGTATTCGGCGCCCGCCTGGCGCGCGATTTTGATGGCGCAGCGCTCGCCCGTGCGGAGGTCGATGGCTCGTCGAACGACGCCGACGCCGCCTGTCCCGACGGTCTCGCCCAGACGGTATGAGGCCAGCCCGAGGCGCACCCCGTCGCGGTTCGAAACCGCAGAATCCACTGGCCGTTCCCCGTCGATCGCCGCGTGTTCCATCCTGCGTCTCCGATGCTGCGATCGGGCGCGTCGGCAATCACCGCAAGTTTCCTTGCGCTTCGCCGAGTCATGAGGCTCGGGCGAGGCACCATGGTTATTTCTGCGGATCTGGCGGTCTGCACATACCGATCGGTGGATGTGGAAATCGGAACCGTGATACGAGGGGGCGCCGTCGGACGGAGTAAAGCCATGCGTGTGCTCGTCGTGGAGGATGACGACTTACTGCGCCGATCGATCGGCAAAGCGGTGTCGTCGTGGGGCGCGCAGGCGATTGAAGCGGCGACGGTCGCCGAGGGCGTGGTGTTTCTCGCCCAGCACCCGGACCTCCTCGTCGTCGATGTGAGGCTTGGCGAGGGCAGCGGCATCGACGTCGTCCGCGCTGCGACGCAGGTTCGTCCGATCCCCCTGATGATCGCGATGAGTGGAAAAGCGTCGCCAGAAGAAGCGTTCCGGCTCGCACAGCTCGGCGTGCGCGGCTACCTTCCGAAACCGCTGTCGCTCGACGACCTGCGCGCGACGGTCACGGCCATAGCCCAGCAACAGGTGTCGCTGTCGGCGCACGCCGCGGGGCGCGTGGGCCAGGAGGCGTTTCAGGACGTGCAGGCGAATCTCCGTCGAACGATGGTCGAGCAAGCCCTGGCGCTTTCGGCAGGGAGCCGCACCGGAGCCGCGCGATTGCTCGGCGTGACGAGACAAGCCGTTCAACAAATGATTCGAGATCTGTCGCTCGAGAAATCGTGACCCACACAGGGTGAGGGGATGTTGCCAACATGTTGAAGAATCCGAAAAATGACTCGACCGCGCGGTCGCGGGCCGACGCCAAGGGCGCGCCGTCCTCGCGGCGTCCGTCTGCCCCGAAAAAGAAAGCCGCGGCCTCGCCGCCCGCGTCGGGCGGCGGTCGAGCTGCGCCACCTGTCGTGCAAGACGCCCTCCTTCACAGCCCTGGTCGTTTCTGCGCGGTCGCACTCTACGACCTTCAGGACCTCTCTCTCGGGGCGCGCCGCGCACTTTGGGCAGCCGTTGCGAGGTTGATGGATATGGCACCGAAAGATGCGCCTCCGAACCGGAATATCCTCGTCGGACTTTCCGCTGGGGCACTCGAGGGACACGCCGCTTATCCGAATCTTCACGATCAGGAAAGCGCGTTTCGCGCGCAGGTCTCGCCGTTTCCCCCACTACGAATCTCGCAGCATCACGTCATCGTCCAGGTCGCGGCGGAGTCCGAGGAAGATCGCGTGAACGGGCTCCGACTCGCGCACGATTGCCTCGCGGGCCTCGCGACACTCGCCGAAGAGACCACCGGAGGGCGGCTCTCGAACGACCGCGAGCCGTTCGGTTACGTCGACGGCGTGTCGACGGAAATGCTCGCGAGCCCGACGCTGGGTCCGAAGCTCGAGACCTTGCACCCAGCCAACGCAGAGCGTGCGAAGCGTCTTCTCGCGCGGAAGGGCAGCGCCGGCAACTGGCTCCTTCATCAGCGCTTCGAACAAGACGTGAGCAAGTTTTCGGACCTCGGAGACCCCAAGCACAAGAACGCCGTCTTCGGGATCAAGCCGAACGGCAGCGTGATTTCGAATCCGCACCCGAACGCACACGTCACGCTCACCGCGGGGCTCGATCCGCCGATGGTCCGGCGCGGATTTCCGTATCGTCGAGACGGAGTCGAAGGGCTCGTCTTCGTGGCGGCGGCGAACGAGCCGGAGGTCTTCGGCAGAACGCTGGAGGCGATGTTCCGGGCGAAGGACAGGCTGCTTGCCTTCGTTCGGGCCATCGACGACACGGGCGTCTACTTCGCGCCGTCGTCGACCGAGACGCTGATCGGCGCGCACCAACCGGCTCTTGGCGCCGAGGCGACGACGCCCGTCGTCGGACGCATAGCACCGCTCGTGCTCTATTCCGTCGCTCAGTCGATCTCGGACTATATCGACACGATCAAGCTCAACGGGTTCATCGACGACAGAGAAAAGATCGGCAAGTCCAAGATCGCGAAGAAAGTCCAGCCGCTGGTCGATCTGCTCCACAAGGTCCTAGCCGGAGCGGAGCTAGACGTTGCAACGGACGGGAACGGTGTGGTTACCGGCGTTGCCGTGAGGAAGGTGCCGCCGCCCAAGCTGGCGTTCGCCGCTCATCTGGACGCGCTTTTGGACCAGGGCATGGAAGAAGCGAACGCTATCAACGTCCAGTCCGACGCCTACATCACCCTCGGCGGCTGATGACCGCGCGGTTCTCGACCTGGCTGCTCGCGCTCGATCCCGACAAGCGGCGCTCGACGAGCAGCTCCGCGGGGTGGATCGCGATCTTCCTGTCGGGGGTCGTCGTGATGGCCGTCGCCGGGCTCGTGCCCGTGGTGAGCGACTACTTTGGGCTGCGGTTCTGGCCGGCGTTCGGAGTTTTCTTGTTGCCCATCACGGTGGGGGTCGTCGGGGGGCACTTCGAGGCGAACGGCCGGTTGTCGCTTCGGGCGTACGGCACGTTGCTCTTCCTCAACTCGATCCTCTTTCAGCTCTACATGGGTTCGTTGGTGTCGTTCTCGCGGTCGCCTGGCGCCGCGTTGATGGGGGCCTTTCCCGTATTGCTCGCCTGCTATCACGGGCATCTCCTTCACTCGAGCCCCGCGCATCCCTACGGCACCATCGCGACGGCGATCGCGCTCCTCGGTAACGTCGGATTGAACCACGATCGCGAGCACCTGGTCTTGCTCGCGTTGATCGCGCCGACGGCCATCGCCGGCAGTTTGGTCCTCGGCCAGTTCTCGACGGGAAGTCTCCGCGAAAGGCAGGAACGCGACGCGCTTCGACAGGCCGTGAATGCGCAGATGCTGAGCGACGGTACTCGCGAGATCGCGCGCGTATCGGGTTCGGTGCTCCGCCTCCGCGCTCACAACCACGACGCCGGCAACACGCTGTCGAGCACTCTCATCAACGCCGAGCTCCTGATCGCCGAGCTCGAGCGGCCGCAAACCGAGGGCACCAGCAGCGCCGAGGTGCTCGCGCTGACTCGCGATCTCTGGGAAGGGTTGAAGATCCTGAAATCGCTGCTCGAGACCGCGCGCGAGGTCGGCATCGAAGAACAGCTCGTCTTCCAGACGGTCGCGCTCGATCGGACGGTGCGACGCGTCGCCGCGTTCATCGGCGCGCGTCACGCATCCGCGAGCATCGAGGTTCATGCCGACGCGGAGCTCGCCGACGCCCAGGTGTCGATCGCCGGCGGCGAGACGTCTCTCGACCGCATGTTGAACAACCTCGTCATCAACGCCGTGCAAGGCGACGGCTCGACCGGCGCGCGACGCGTCGAAATCGCGATCCGCCGCGCGTCCGCCGCTCAGGTCGCCATCGTCGTCACCGACGACGGTCCGGGGTTCAGTCGAGCCCAGCTCGACGCGCAACTCTCGGGATTCACGACGACGAAGGCAACCGGAACGGGGCTCGGCCTCTATACGACGGAGCGGCTGGTGCGAGCGAGCCGAGGGTCCCTTCATCGCGCCAACGGCGCGAATGGGGGCGCCGTCGTCGCCCTTCAGCTGAACCTCGCATCCGACGAAAAATCCGAATCACCCCCGTCGAGCGAACCCGTCGACTCACCGAGGGTTCTCTCCGACGCCGAGCAAACGCCCGCGGTCGTTCGATGAAGCCCGAGGAAGAGATCCCCACGAACGCGCTCCGCATCGTGGAGAAGCTCGGCCTTGGTCCCGAGATGGTGCGCGACGTGCTGTCGTGCTTTCGCGCCGCCGATCCGAATTTCTCACGGTTCCTTTGGGCGGCCGGAAACGACGCAGAACTTGATCGAAGCGAGCTGCTCGCCCGATGCTCCGCCATTTTCTTCCAGTACGTCGCAGTTCAGCTCTCCGACGATCTCTCGGACGGCGATTGTACGTACTTGCCGGACCCGCAACGCGAAGGGCCCGCGCTTCTGCTCGTCCTCCAGCATCTGTTCTACCTTGCCGCAGCAAATGCCGGGGTGCCGACCGCCGTTCTCGCCGACGCCGCCGGACGGTTTCTCTTCGTCGGCGCGGCGCAGGTGCGAGAAGTGAGGCTCGACGAATGGAACCTCGAGCGGGCGCGCGCTGCCGCGGCCGGTTTGAACGCCAAGCAATTCGCGGCGTACTTGCACATCTTGTGGTGGGGAACGCCGCTCGCGTCGCGCGCCGAATCGATCGGCCAAGACCTCGGCGTGGCGGTCCACGTCGCCAGCGACGCACGCTCCGGCGATCGACGTTTCTCCTCTCTATCGACGCGCGACCGCCGCGCCCTCGTACGCTGGGCGGCGCTCGCGGCCAAGAAACTCGAGCGTCACAACCTCGGCTCGCTCGCCCGCGTACTTCCGACCATTCACGCTGCGTTGCGCGCCGCCGACTAGATCAGCGCGCGGAAAACCACAGATAGACGACGCTGGTGACGAGGATCACGGTCGCCCCGATCGCCGTGACGATCGCGTCCCTGCTGATGCCGAGCCACGTGCGCTGCGTCGCCGCGCGGTGAAATGCCGGTCCCCTGAGCTTCTCGATGTACGACGTCGTCATGTCTTCGCCCTTCCGATCCGAACGGCGACCTCGGCGCGTTTCCTAAGGCCGAGAAGCAACCCCGATTTAGGCGAAATCCGTCACCGAGTGGGAGGGTTCCCGATAGCGCGGCGGTCCGCTGGTGAGCCTAGTCTGCGAGCGAAAGCCCAACGCCGGCCCTGGCGATGCTTCGAAAGTCTCCGTCCGTCGTCAACAACGGCGCACCATGTGCGATCGCGTAGACCGCGATGAGGAGATCCAACGTCTTGATCGTGACGCCCCTGCGCGCGAGCACCGCACCGAGGTCGCCTGCCGAAAGCCAGAGGTCCTCCGGTTGACGAAGCAGGTGACAACCGTCGAGCAACGGAAGCACCCGGCGACGCTGAGGAGCTCGGAGTCCTCGACGGATTTCGGTGAGCACCGGACCGCAAAGGGCCGCCTCTCCGGACTCGAGTGCGGTGTCGACGGCGTCTGCAATCCGGCCCCGGTCGCGAAAGAAGTCGATCCACGCGGAGGTGTCGACGAGGATCAACGTCTCGTCTTTTCCAAATCGAGCTCAACAGCGATTTTCCCGCGGAGCCGACGGAGCGCCGTACGCTTCGCTTGATTGTCGAGCGCAGCGAGCGCCTCAATCAAGGTTCCGGTCACTCCTTTGCCGGTCAGGCGTTGGGCCCTGGCGAGCGCTTCGCGTGGCAAGTTGGCGGTGATCTTTCGCGCCTCCGACATCCGACCACCATAGCGTACGGCAAAATAAGGTCCAATATATGGTCGTCGGTGCAAATGACCTATCGGCCTCCGTAGACGACGACGCGGGTCCCCGAGTTTTGGCGGCGCGCGCCGTCGTCGCCGTCGAGGTGCACCACCCAGTCGCGGTATTCGATTACACTCACGGAAAGCGGAGGCGTCATGTGGAGCAGCGAGATGAG
The DNA here is from genome assembly GCA_036271175.1 of Polyangiaceae bacterium. GTDB lineage: Bacteria > Myxococcota_A > Polyangia > Polyangiales > Polyangiaceae > DASZVB01. Next base: position 6,997 of record DATBBD010000496.1, read on the forward strand.
TCTCAACCGGCGCTCTTTTTTGCAAGGTATCGCGCTCGCGTTCGCCGCGAAGGGCTTTCAAGCTTGTTCGGACGACGAGGTGAAGCGCGCGTCGCCCAATGACGGCGGACTCTCGGACGCAGGCGCCGACGCTGCCGTCGCGGAAGGAGGCGCGGACGCCGGGGCGCTCGACGCGCCCTTCGGCGTGTGGCGGGCGATGCGAGAGGCGCTTCGCTCGAGCCCCGACTCGCTCGCGGACCAAGCCGACAAGCTCGTCGCGGCGAAGGACGCGCCGGGGCTCTTCGCGTTCTTGCGCGACAGCATCGCCGCGTTGCCTCCCGTGACGAGCTCGACGGAGAAGTCGACGCGATGGGGCCCGGCCGCAACGCTTCGTGGCGGCGCCGGCACTCCTCGCGAGCGCGCCGATCTCTTGGCGTCGCTCCTTCGACAGGCCGGGTTGCAAGCTAACGTGGTCATGGGCGACCCGGTGGGGGATTTGGCGGGCAGCGACGCGCCGAACACGGTGTATCTGCGCACCGTGGATCCGGCGTTCCAACCCGCGGATCCGCCGGCCTCGATCACGTCATGGGTCGCTGCGCTCACCGGCGCCGACGACGGGCCGACCCTCGCGACGCTCGATCCGACCGGCGCGACCGCGCAAGGTTTGTTCGACGGCATCGACGCGCTCCTCCCGTCGACCGCCGGCGCGAACGGAGGGATCTTCGCGGTATTCAAGGTGCCGTTCGTCGCGCTCGAGCAAGCGGACACGACGACGTATCTGAATCCGCTGTCGCCGAACGCAGTTTACGGCCAGCCGTACGCGACGAACATCGTCCCCGCGCCCGCGGCTGACCCTTTGCCGACGTTCGAGGTCACGTTGCTCATGTCGCAGGCCGACGATCCCGAGACGCAGATCTCGCTCGTGTCCGAGACGTACACGCTCGACCAGATCGTCGGGCGTCAGCTCGTGATTCAAACGCATCCGAGCGGCGCGTCCGACGATTTCATCACGTCGCCGCTCTCGAACGTCGTTGCGTTCATTCCGACGTTGGCCGTCACGGGCCCGGATCTGTCCGCGACGGATCGGTCCTCGCTCATGACGACGGGCTCGTGGGTGACTCAGAGCGGCGATGTGCTCGTGAAGGCCGCTGACGGCACGGTCAGCTGCAATGGTTTACCGCTCGGAAAGGGCGACATGAATGCGCTCGCGGCGAACGTCGCGACGGTGACCGTCGAGGCCGACGCCGTCGCGTTCCCTCAGATCGAGCTCACCGTGAGCGCGCTCGACTCGAAGGGCAAACCGGTGCTCGGGCTCGGCGCCGCCGCGTTCGCCGTGAGCGACGAGGCGACTCCCGTGTCGTTCTTGCTGCGAGACAATGGGATCACCGGGCCGCGCGTCGTCTTTCTCGTCGACACGACGGGGAGTCAGCCACCGCTGCCGAGCGCGTGGGCGAACGCCGTCGCGGCTGCGGTCTTCAAAGCCACGCCCGACGCGACCGTCCAAGTCGTCAATCTCTCGGCGGCGAACGCGTCCGGCGACGGCTATGGCATTACCGACGTCGCCGGGCTGGTAAGCGCATTCACCGCGCTTCCGAACGGCGGGGTTCAATCGAATCTTTACGGCGCGATCCTCGGCGCGGTCGCCGCGGCGCCCACGCTCATCGTGCTCTTGTCCGACGGCGACGCGGGCGACACGGACCTCGCGACGCGAGCGCTCACGTCACTCGCCGGGAGCGCGCCGGTACTCGCCGTAACGAGCGGCACGACGCCGCCAATAGCCGACTCGCCGGCGATGGACTCGTTCGCGACCGCGAGCGGCGGGAAAAGCGTGAACGGCGCCGATCTGACCGACGCGACGCTCACGACGACGCCGCTGTCGCAAATGCTCGGAGCACGGAGCTCGAGCCCGTATCGATTGTCGTACACGGCGCCCGCGTCGGGGCCGGCAACGCGGAGCGTGGTGGTCACCGCGACGGCGATGGGAACTGCGACCTACGACGTCCCTGCGCAGCCCTCGCCGAGCGCGGCCGTCGTGGGGCTCTATCTCGGGCTCACCTTGAACAACGCGATCACGTCCTCGACCGAGTCGTACACGCGCGTGCTCGGCGGATGGATCCCGGGCTCCGATCCCACGGTCGCCGGCGCCATCGATGCGGCGGCCGCGGACGCACGCGCGGCGATGCTCGGCTCCGCGGTGATCTCGTTCGAAGGCGCGGCGCCGTCGCTCGGCACATGGCTCGCTGATTCGCTCACGTGGCGGCTCGCCACCGAGGCGGCGTCGGTGGCGTTCGCGGCCGGCGATCCCAAGGGCGGCTTTGCCGCGCTCGCCGACGTTCCCACGACGATTCCCACCGAAGCGCCGTCGTTGCACGTGCCGGCGTTGCCCGTTCAAGACTCGGTCATCTACGAACAATCGCTCCGGGCAATCCTGTTTTCGACGCGCGGGAGCAGCACGCCCTATCGCGCGGACATTCTTCCCTTCACGCGTCTGACCACCGCGACGTCATCGAGCACCGTGGACGTCTTTCGCACGAACCTGCTCGCCAGCCTTCGTATGGCGGTCGCGGAGAGCACACTCTTCAAGGACAGCACGATCTCGCTACTCCAGGGCAAGGCGCTGAAGCTCCTCCCATCCGGAGGCGTCACCGCCACCGACGTGCCCTCGGTGCCGAAAGCCGACGTCGCTCGGTTCGTCGACGCGCTCAATCAGTATTCAGATTGGTATCGCGTCGTCGCGAGCGACGGGTCTTCGACCGCATTCTGGGCCGTTCATCCGAGCGGGAGCTGTCTCGGCGTCCTTCCGGACGGCAGTGGCGGCGGCGACAGTCCGTGCGACAGCTACAAAGGGCTCGCGACCGTGCTCGACATCCTCGCGCTCTTCAGCGACATCCTCGGCGTCCCGTTCTTGACTCTGTGGGCCGAGCTCGGAAAGCTCGTCGCGCTCGCCGGCGTGGAGACGCTCATGGCGTTCAACGGAACGCCCGTGAGCGCCACCGGCGATCAGCAGCTTGCGACGATCGGGTGTTCGTTCGGGTCCGGCCTCCTCGGATCGGTCGCCGTTTCCGCGCATTTCAAGCAGGTCGGGGTCGTCACCATTGCCACGAACTACGTTCAAGCGTCGGTGGTCACCACGGTCGTCGGCAGTTTCGCGACTTGCAAAAATGCTGCAAACCCATGCAAGTGACCCGGGTATTAAAAGTGGTCTCGGGCGGTGCGAAATCGTCGCGCTTCATCGAACGTCTGTAAAAAATCGCGACGCCCACGTCTCCACGTCTAGAGTCGTCCTCAACCGCACCACATCATGTCCACGCAATAGTACTGGCCACTCCCGGCGATGGCGAAAGTGGCAACGGATGGTTCAAGGAAACAACGCCTCGCGTCCCCAGAGAACCCCCCTCAGCGATTCTCGATTTCCGTTCCACAGCTCTTCCTGATCGATCCATCGTCGTAACGTGCGATTCACGAGGCGGCGCAGCTTCGTGGCTAGCGGTAGGTCCAGCCAGACGATGAGCTCCGCGCGTTCCAGTAACGTGGTGCCGAGCTTTTTTTCGTAGTTCCCGTCCACCACCCATCCCCGATCGTCGTCGAGCGCCGCGTGCACCTTCGCGCGAAGCTCGGCGGCCGACGCCTCGGCCCAGTTCGGGCCATGTTGCAAAGCGTCGAGCTCGACGTAGGGCACGTCGATGTGCTGAGCCAAGGCGCGCCCGAGGGTCGTCTTGCCTGCTCCGCTCGCGCCTTTGACGAGGATGCGCCGTACCATGGTCGCGCGACCGTCGCGCCGAAGACCGCGCCGGTCAACGTCTCGGAGGGCGCTTCGATAGTGCACGCGCCCCGCGTCGTCTTACTTCAGTTCGCGCCGTCGCGGCGTGCGTAGATCGCGGCGCAAGCGGCGTCGAACTGCGGACGGTCGATCTCGGTGATCCACGGATACGTCTCGATCTTACTCATCATCGTGTGTCGAACGACGAGCGAGCCATGTTGAGCGTCGGGGACCTCGGCGCCGCGCTTGAGGCCGTGTTCGTCGAAGCTGACCCGCACCGGAAGGGTGTCGTCGATGAGATAGTATTTGAAGGTCCAGGCGTCGTTCGTCACTCGGGGCTCCGTTTCAGCGACCATCGTATCGCGGCTGTACCGCGCGACGCGTCGTATGTGTCGACGAACCGTCACGTCCTGCGATTGAGACACGGTCCAAGCCTCTTTCTGCTGCATTCGACGACGCGGAGCGTCGGGACGCGAGCGGTGGTAGTGTGTAACAGGGTATGGGTTTCTCGGGCAGTTGGCGGCGGATCACGGAGGCTTGGATCCCTCCGGGCCTCGGCGCCGATCGAGATGCCCGGCGGCGAGCCGAGCTCCTCGTCGCGCTGGTCATTCCGTTCGGCATGGCGGCGCTCGTCCGCGGCGCGAGCCTCCTCATCGGCGGCCTCTTCATGCAAGGGGTTCTGTCCACTGCGCTGGCCGCATGGATGGCGTTCACCCTCGGCGTTCTGAAACGCAAGGGGTCGCTCATGATCGTGGGCAATTCCCTGGTGTTAGGTCTTTTCGCCGTAGGGGCCAGCGCGGCCTGGCAACGAGGTGGGGTGGGGGCGCCGGTCTTGTTGGCGACGGGTCTCCTTCCATTGTTTGCGTTGTTCCTTTCGGGAGTGAGCTCCGGAATCGCTTGGGGCGCACTTTACGCGGCCCTGGTCCTCGGTCTCGCGGGCGTCGAAGTGACGCTCGGTCACGACATTCCGGATAGATTGCCCGCGTCTCATCGATTGGCGGTGGAGACGCTCGGCGCGTTGCTCTTTGGCTTCGTGGTGTTCGCGCTCGGCCTCGCCTACGAGTGGACCAAGAACGCCGCCATCGTGGAACGAGCAGCGGCGGACCGAAGAACTGCGGACGCCGAAGAGAAGGAGCGCATGGTGCGGGCCGATCGCATGGCGACCGTCGGACAGCTCGCCGCAGGCGTCGCGCACGAGGTCAACAATCCACTCGCCTACATCGCGGCCAACGTGGAGTTCGCCGAACAAGAGATCCTCCGACTCCAGGGCTCCCCCGCGGATTTGGCCGAGGTGCAAAATGCGCTGGCCGAGGCTCGGCAGGGCATCGAACGCGTCGGCCTCATCGTGCGCGACCTCAAGACGTTTTCGCGCGACCCACAGGAGGCGGCGTCCGTGGTCGACGTTCGCGACGTTCTCGGGTCCGCCATTCGAATCGCCGATAACGAAGTACGACATCGTGCGGAGCTGACGACGTCGTTCCCCGACGCGCCGGTTTGGACGGAAGCCAACGAGGCGCGCCTCCTCCAGGTGTTCCTCAACCTGTTGTTGAACGCCGCCCAGGCGATCGCTCCGGGACGAGCGAACGACAATTCCATCCGCGTGTCGCTCTCCCGCGGCGACAGCGGGAACGTCGAGGTGTCCATTCGCGATACGGGCTGCGGGATGACCGCGGACGTCCTCGCCCGAGCGACGGAACCCTTCTTCACCACGAAGCCGATCGGGATTGGAACGGGATTGGGCCTTTCGGTCTGCGCGAACGTCGTGCGCGCTCTCGGGGGAGACCTCAGGTTCGAGAGCGCCCCCGGGCAAGGAACACTCGCGCTCGTCACCCTCGAGTGCGCTTCGGAACCCGCCGTCGCGCCGAAAAGGCGGGTTTCACCCTCCGCGGCGCCCGGAGGTGCCCGGCGCATCTTGCTCATCGACGACGATCCGTTGGTGGTTCGTGGCCTCAAAAGATTGCTCCGAGGCCACGACGTGACGTCGGCGAGCGGCGGCGAAGAAGCCGTCGCGCTCGTGGAGCACGAGCACGCGTTCGACGTGATCCTGTGCGACCTCATGATGCCGCATTTGACCGGCGCAGACGTCTACGACGCGATCGAAAAGCTCGGGCGAGGGTTCGAACGCAACATGGTTTTTCTGACCGGAGGGACATTTACGGATCAGCTCCGGAGCTTTCTCGAGCGGGTCGAAAATCCACGATACATGAAACCGATTCGCCAGAGCGACATCGATGCCATCCTCGTTCGCGGTAGCAATTCGGACTGAGTGCGTTTCCCGATGGGGCACTGGGACCGACACCAAAGTATGATGGATCCGGGAGCGCGACGCGGCGCATGCTTCGTCCAAGATGTCCGAGGTACTCGAGGAGCACCGTGAGCTCGTCGATGCGGGGAGTTCGTGACGGTCAAGCGTCGCCTCGTGACCGTGGTCGATGACGACGAGTCGGTGCGCGAGTCCCTGCCCGACTTGCTGCGGGAGTTCGGCTTTGCGTCCCGTGCGTTCGCGTCGGCGGAAGAGTTTCTCACGTCCGATTCGCTCGAAGAGACCCATTGTCTTATCCTCGACGTCGCCATGCCAGGTATGACTGGGCCGGAGCTTCTCCGGGAGCTCTCGCGCCGCCAGTGGGAAATTCCGATCATCTTCATCACCGCCGTCGGAGACGAGACGGTTCGTCCCCGCTTGCTCGAACAAGGCGCGGTGGAGTGTCTCTTCAAGCCGTTCAGCGAAGCCGCTTTGTTGCAGGCGCTCGATACCGCGCTGCGGGCGAGCTGAGGCTCGCGATGGTGGACGCCGCGCCGATCGTGTTCGTGGTCGACGACGATGTTTCGGTGCGCGAATCGCTCGAGCTCTTGATCAGCTGCGCGGGCTGGCGACCCGAGACGTATGCGTCCGCCGAGGAATTCCTGTCGCGCCCGCGAGTTCGCGCTCCGAGTTGCCTCGTGCTCGACGTCGGTCTTCCCGAGCTCGACGGGTTCGATCTGCAAGAACGCGTCGCCGTCGATCGGCTCGACATGCCGATCATCTTCATCACGGGTCACGGAGACGTGCCGATGACGGTTCGAGCCATGAAGGCGGGCGCCGTCGAGTTCCTCACGAAGCCGTTCAGCGACGATGTTCTCTTGGGTGCCATCGAGCAGGCCCTCGAGCGCAGCCAGACGGCGTTCGGCCTTGCGACGCAGCTTCAGGAGCTG
>DATBBD010000497.1:0-6337 GCA_036271175.1 Polyangiaceae bacterium
CTCGAGCTCGCGTTCACGATCGCCGACGGCCTCGAATACGTGCGAGCGGCGATGTCGAAGGGGCTCAAGGTCGACGAGTTCGCGCCGCGGCTCTCGTTTTTCTTCTCCATCGGCATGAACTTCTACATGGAGGTCGCCAAACTCCGCGCGGCGCGACTCCTGTGGTCGACGCTGATGAAGAAGCACTTCGACCCGAAAAAAGCGGACTCGATGATGCTGCGGACGCACTGTCAGACGTCGGGGGTGAGTCTCACCGAGCAGGATCCGTACAACAACGTCATTCGCACGACGATCGAGGCGATGGCCGCGGTGCTCGGCGGCACTCAGAGCCTGCACACCAACGCCTTCGACGAGGCCATCGCACTCCCGACGGACACCTCGGCGCGCATCGCACGCAACACGCAGCTCGTGCTCCAACACGAAGCGGGCATCACGAAGACGGTCGACCCCTGGGGCGGCTCGTATTTCATGGAGTCGCTCACCAACGCGCTCGCCGAAAAAGCGCAGTCGATCATCGACGAGGTCGAGGCGATGGGCGGCATGACTCGCGCCGTCGAGACCGGCATGCCGAAGCTCCGAATCGAAGAAGCGGCGGCGAAACGCCAGGCGCGCGTGGATCGCGCGGAAGACGTCGTCGTCGGCGTGAACAAGTACGTCGTGCCCGCCCACCAAGCGGAGAAGATCGACATCCTCGTCGTCGACAACAGCAAGGTCCGCGACGGCCAGGTCGCGCGGCTCGAGCACATCCGGAAGACCCGCGAACCGCGGGCCGTCGAAGAGTCGCTCGGCGCGCTCACTCGCGCCGCCGAGTCGGGGCAAGGAAATCTCCTCGAGCTCGCGATCGCCGCGGCGCGCGCGCGGGCTTCGGTCGGCGAGATCTCGTACGCGCTCGAGAAGGTGTGGGGCCGTCATCAAGCGGAGACGAAGAGCATCTCCGGCGTTTACGGCGGTCACTACACGGACGACCGCGAGTGGCAGGCCCTCCGCAGCGACATCGCGGCGTTCGAGGCCCACGACGGGCGGCGGCCCCGCATGCTCGTCGTGAAGATGGGCCAGGACGGACACGACCGCGGCGCGAAAGTGATCGCGACGGCGTTCGCCGATCTCGGGTTCGACGTCGACGTCGGGCCGCTGTTTCAGACCCCGGAAGAAGCGGCGCGCCAGGCCGTCGAGAACGACGTCCACGTCATCGGCGTCTCGAGCCAGGCCGCGGGCCACACGACGCTCGTGCCGGAGCTCATCGGCGCGCTTCACCGCCTCGGCGGGTCCGACATTCTCGTGACCTGTGGCGGCGTCATTCCGCAGCAAGACTACGAGGCCTTGAAGAAAGCCGGCGTCGCCGACATTTTCGGACCTGGCACGCCCGTTCCCGTCGCGGCGCGGCGCGTGCTCAATCTGTTGATGAAGCACCACGCGGCCGGGTGACGAGGCGACCATGACGTCGGCAGAGCTCGACCGCCTCGAGCGCGGCCTCGTGTCCGGAGATCGCCGGAGTCTCGCCAAGGCGATCACCCTGGCGGAGAGCTCGCGTGGCGATCACCAGAATGACGCGCAGCGCTTGCTCGAGCGGCTCTTGCCGCGCACCGGTCGCGCAGCACGCGTCGGCATCACCGGCGTTCCCGGCGTGGGCAAGAGCACGTTCATCGAGGTCTTCGGGCTCTATCTCATCGAGCGCGGCCACCGGGTCGCCGTCCTCGCCGTCGACCCCTCGAGCAGCCTCTCCGGCGGCAGCATCCTCGGCGACAAGACGCGGATGCCGCGTCTCTCAGCGGCCGAAGCGTCGTTCATCCGTCCGAGCCCAGCGGGAAGAACGCTCGGCGGCGTCACGAGCCGGACCCGCGAATCGATGTTGCTCTGCGAGGCGGCGGGCTACGATGTCCTCCTCGTCGAGACCGTCGGCGTGGGGCAATCGGAGTATGCGGTTGCGTCGATGGTCGATTTTTTTCTGGTGCTCATGCTTGCCGGCGCGGGCGACGAGCTTCAGGGCATCAAGCGCGGGATCCTCGAGCTCGCCGACGCGCTCGCGATCAACAAGGCCGACGGTGACAACGTCCGGGCCGCGGGGCGCGCGCGCGCCGAATACCAGGCCGCGTTCCACCTCATGCGAGCCGGCGCCTCCTGGGAACCGCCGGTGCTCACGGTGAGCGCCCAAGAAGGGTCGGGCATAGGCGAAATCTGGGACGCCATCGTCCGTCATCGAAAGCAGACGACGGAGTCCGGCGAGCTCGAGAAGAAGCGCAGCCACCAGCAGCATCGGTGGTTCTGGACGTTGATCGAACAAGGCATGAAGGCGCGATTTCTGGCGCGCCCCGACGTGGCCGCCGCACTCGCCGACGTGGAGAGGGCGCTCGCTCAGAAGACTCTGGCGCCGACCGCCGCGGCGCGCCGCATTCTGGATTTGGTCGACAAATAGCGCGGCGGACGCGCCCCACGATGCGGCGTCGCGCCGCTCAATTGCGGTTCGCGTCGGTCGCCGGTGTCATTCGGTACTCCGCGTCGATGTCGTCCGACGGGATCAAATTCGCACCAACACCCCGTCGATCGCAAAGCGCGCCCGCTACTTTCCGACTTTGACGAATTTCAACGTCATGCGGTCGCTCTCGCCGATGGCGAGGTACTTGTCGCGATCCTTGTCTTTCAATCGCAACGTGGGCGGCAGGGTCCACACGCCGGCGGCGTAGTCTTTGGTGTCCTTCGGGTTCGCGTTGATCTCGCTCTTGCCCGCGAGCTTGAAGCCCGCGGCTTCGACTTGCTGAATGACCCACGCTTCGGGCAAGTAGCCGTTCTTGGCGCTCGCGACGGGGTCGGCGCCGACGGGTGCACGGTGTTGCACGATGCCGAGGATGCCGTTCGGTTTGAGGGCGTGGTGGATCGCGGCGAGCCAGTCGGCGACTTTGCCTTGTTGCTCCATTCCGTGCATGCCGCGGAAAACGAGCACCGCGTCGAGCGTGCCGTCCTCGGGGAGCGCCGGGTGCTTGCCGTCGACGACGTCGCTCTGCACCTTGCCGAAGAGCTCCGGCGATTTGCCGAGGAAGCGCTCGAAGCGGACCCCGCCGAGCGTGCCGCGCTCGGTCTTCGGTCCCTTCGGATCCGACGTCGTCACGATGAGCTTGCCCTTCGTCGCCAGCATCGGCGCGAGGAGCTCGGTGTACCAGCCCTCGCCGGGGCCGTACTCGAGCACGGTCATCTTCGGCGTGAGCCCGATGAACGTCAGCGTCTCGATCGGGTGACGGTACTTGTCGCGCTCGGGGTTTCCCGGTTTTCGAATCGGGCTCTTGAGGAGCACCGTGAGCGCGGCCTTCGTGCTCGGGTACGACGCGGACGCGGCCTTCTTCGCCGCGGCGTGGAGCTCCGGCGTGAACCGCGCGTCTTCGGCCGAAGCCGACTTGTCGAGGTCTGCCCAATCTTGCGCGGTAGGCGGCGCGTCTTCACCGGTCGCGGCCGTCGCGGTCGGCGCCGCGGCGGCGTGCGCGGGCAGCCCGGCATCGGGACTCGGTGTGGGCATGGGCGGCACGGCGTTCGGGAGCTGTTGCGCGGTGCTCGGTGCCGGGGGCGGCGCCGCCTCCTGTGACGTCCCGCCACACGCGGCAGAGAAAATTCCGACGAACGAGATCGACCCGACGGCGACGAGCGTTTTCTTCATGGGCGCACATATCGCGCCGGCCCACCGACGATGGCAAGCCCCCCGAATCGGTCAGCCGCCGAGGGCTTTGATGACGTCCGGCGGCGCTTGCACGAGCTCGACCAAGGTTCCGCCGGCGCCGACGGGGAACTCGTCGTTGCCCTTCGGGTGAATGAAGCAGACGTCGTAACCCGAGGCGCCTTTGCGGATGCCGCCCGGCGTGAACCGAACGCCTTGCTTGCCGAGCCATTCGACGGCTTTCGCGAGGTCGTCGACCCAGAGACCGAAGTGATTCAACTGCGGAACGTGCACCTTGGGGCTTTTTTCCGCATCGATGGGCTGCATCAAGTCGACTTCGACGGACAGCGGGCCCACGCCGATGCGCGCGATGTCTTCGTCGACATTTTCCTTTTCGCTTCGATAATTCCCGGTTCGCGTGAGCCCCATCACGTCGATCCAGAAGCGGGCGAGCTCCGACTTGTCGAGCGCGCCGACGGCGATTTGTTGGACACCGAGAATGCGAAAGGGTCGATCCGACATGGCGAATCGCCTTCGACGATCCGGCGCGCGCCGTCAAGACGCCGCCCGTCGACGTGCGCTCAGGCTTTCGCTTCGGGCTCGCTCGCGGTGCCCGTCGTGGTCCACTTGCGTTCGACGCCGACGGCGAGCCACTTCAAATCGACGGTCTGATCGCCCGCGGCGATTTTGATCGTCTCGGTGCCGTTCCAGGACTCGGGGTCGGGCATGTCGAGGCTCGTCGTCTTGGCGAGCGCCTTGATTGCCGTGCCGTCGCCGGTGAGCGCGATGATGCCGAGGCCGGCGAAGATCGGCACGGTGCCGCTCGGGATGTACGGCGCGATGACGACGCGCAGGTTCGGCGCGAGCGTCGCTGCGCGATCGGCCGCCCAGCGCACGTCGTCGAGCGTCGCCAGCAAGAGCGCACTCGGGCGCTCGGGGACCTTCAACTCGGCTAGCAACTCGAGCGTCGCCGCTCCGTGCCACGCGCGGCGCGATGCGCTCGAGGAAGCGTCTTCCGGGCGCTCTTGCGAATCGGCCTTGCCTTTGCCTTTCGACTTGCGAACGACGAGCACGTCGTCGGTCGGGAGCGCGCGCGGCACGGTGACGCGGACCGGCCGCTTGAAGCTTCGCGGATCGCCGACCTGCCCGGTCGCGATCGCGTACGCGATGGTCTCCGCCGATGCGACGACGAAGCGTCGATTTTTCGGCATCCCCGGGTCGAGGTCGAACGTGCGGAGCGACAGGCCGGTGCTCGGCGGCGGATACAGCTCCGAGCTGAGGACCCGGTGATCGGGCTCGATGAGCCGCGCGCCCGTGGCGATGAGATCGACGAGTGCCCCCGACTTCGCCAGCACTTCGAGCACCTGCCGGGACGGCGGCGCGATCAGGAAATCGAGCCGCGGCGGCACCTTCTTGCTCTTCAAGAGCGCCGCGGCGGCCAGCAGGTCGCGAAGCGACGCGCCCGAGTCTCCGCCGAGGATGACCTGGTGCACCGGCTTGCCGTCGAGCTCGCGAACCGGACGCACCACGCCCGCTTCGTCCATGACGAGCGGATCGACGGCGGAGAGATCGAGCGTGATGACATCGTCGCACGGCGCGCCCGGATCCGGGACGAGCGCGCGGTGTGCTTTCGAACGACGCTGATCGCGAAGGTACACTTCCGTCTTTTCGTCGCTGACGAAGACCGCGCCGGCAGCGCCGAGCTGCGGCGCGAGCCCGCACAAGACCGCTCGCTCGGGAACCGACAGAAGGCGAGCGCTCGGACCGGCGAACTCGAGGACCACCGGCGCGGAGTGTTCGCGATCGATGCGCTGAATGACGTCGCCGAGACCGCGACGCAGCAGCTCGAGCGCGACGTCGCGCACACACACGAAGGGCCGCACGCGGCCCGATAGAAGCACCTGCACGCTGCGCGGCGGGCGAAGCCAGATGGACCCGCGCACCAGCACTTCGCCGATCTGCGACGGCGCGACGACCAGGGTGAGCATGCCCGCGCCGCCGACCGCGGCCATGCGCGGGTCGTCGGTGACTGCGAGCCGCGCCGGGGCGGCGAACCGCTCGAGATGCACCGCAGCCGGAAAACCGATGCCCGGTCGCGCCACGAGGACGCCGTACTGAAGCGCGTTCCTGAGGGGCGGCGGTTCCGGCGCGTCCGCGATGGTGACGCATTCGGTGTCGTAGGCGAGCGCGAGCTCCACGACCGCCCGTTTCATGCCAAGGCGTTCGGCCTCGAAGATCGCGCGATGGGGCTCCCGAGCTAGGATGACCTGGTCCACTTTGAGCTGGACTAGATCACCGCCCAGGAGCGGGTCGTCGGCGCGTCCCGCGAGGATCTTTTGGGGCATCGTGCGAGGCGGATCGCCCGCTTTCGCTCGCATGGACTTACTCGTGTTCCGAGGGGTACCAAAACGGTTGGTCCCCACAGGCGCGGCGAAGGTAGCCGCTCGGTGACAGGGGGGTCAAGGTGGGCGAGCTAGGTTTTCGGCTTGGATCGGTCGTTTTCTCGGGGTCAAACGGCCCTAACCCCGGCGAAACATTCACGCGCCCAGGGAAAGCAGGTACTCTGAAGGACATGTTCAAGGAGGCCCTGAAGGGCGTGGTGGAAGGAACCGACGGGGGCCTCGCCGGGCTCCTGATGGACTTCGAAGGCATTCCGCTCGAGGTCTACTCGAAGGACGGGACGCCTTTTGACATCGA
>DATBBD010000498.1:0-12294 GCA_036271175.1 Polyangiaceae bacterium
GGAAAAGCTCGAACTCGAAGCGGCGCTCTTGAGTCACGGCCAGAAGCAGTGGCTCGAGATCGGCATGCTCCTCATTCAAGATCCGGAGCTGCTCATGCTCGACGAACCGGTCGCCGGCATGACCGTCAACGAGCGCGAGCAGACCGCCGAGCTCTTGAACCGCATTTGCAAGAACCGTTCGGTGATCGTCATCGAACACGACATGGAGTTTGTCCGGAAGATCGCTCACAAGGTGACGGTTCTCCACCAGGGCAAGATCATCGCGGAAGGCTCGATGGACAAGGTCCAAGCCGACGAGAAGGTCGTGGAAGTGTATCTCGGTCACTGATCTCACCGAGAAGACGAGGAACGACGATGCTCGAATTCAAGGATCTTCACGTCAGCTACGGGCAGAGCGAGGTCATTCACGGCCTCGATCTCACCGCGAAGACCGGCGAGATCATCGCAATCATGGGGCGCAACGGCATGGGCAAGACCACCTTGTTCAAGTCGCTCGTCGGCATTCTCAAGGTGACGAAGGGAAAGATCACCGTCGACGGCACCGACGTTACGGCGCTTCCGAGCTTCGCGCGCGTGAAGAAGGGCATCGCGTACGTGCCCCAGGGCCGTATGATTTTCCCGACCTTGACGGTCTGGGAAAATATCCTGACCGGGCTCGAAGGGTCGCCGACCGGCCGATTGCCGGACGATATCTTCACGCTCTTCCCCGTGCTTCACGAGATGCGGGCACGGCGCGGCGGTAACCTCTCGGGCGGTCAGCAACAACAGCTCGCGATCGCACGTGCGCTCGCAGCGAGCCCGAAGGTGCTCTTGCTCGACGAGCCGACCGAGGGCATTCAACCGTCGATCATCAAGGAGCTCGCCCACACGCTCCTCAAGGTGCGCGATTCGAGAAATCTGACGATCATCGTCTCCGAGCAAGTGCTGAGCTTCACCATGGAAATCCTGGATCGCCTGATCGTCATCGAAGGTGGCCGCTTCACGCGCGACGAAGTCAAAGGCGCCGTCGACGTCGATCAAGTCAAACGCCTGCTCGCTGTCTAAGCGCTATCTCATGAACCTACTGCCCCCCTGCTGCGTCGGTCGACCTCCTCGGAATACCAGCGCATGCCTGCGTCGGCCTTCCTAGGCATCGTGGCAGTGGTGCTTGCGACGGTTCCCGAGATGGCTATCAAGGAGTTAATTCATGTTGCACGGTGACATTTCCAGCAGCAAAGACACGGTTGGCGTCGCGGTCGTCAATTACAAGATGCCGCGCCTTCACACGAAGAAGGAGGTGCTCGAAAACGCCGCCAAGATCGCCGACATGGTGCGCGGCATGAAACGGGGTCTACCGGGCATGGACCTGGTGGTGTTCCCCGAATACAGCACCCACGGCATCATGTACGACGCGAAGGAGATGTACGAGACCGCGTCGACGGTGCCCGGCGACGAGACGGAGATCTTCGGCGCCGCGTGTCGCGACGCGAAGACCTGGGGCGTCTTTTCGCTGACTGGCGAACGCCATGAAGAGCATCCCCACAAGGCTCCTTACAACACCCTCATCCTGATGAACGACAAGGGCGAGGTCGTTCAGAAATATCGCAAGATCATGCCATGGGTGCCCATCGAAGGGTGGTATCCGGGCAATTGCACCTACGTCTCCGAGGGCCCGAAGGGCCTCAAAATCTCGCTGATCATCTGCGACGACGGCAACTACCCGGAGATCTGGCGCGACTGCGCAATGAAGGGCGCCGAGCTCATCGTGCGCTGCCAGGGGTACATGTACCCGGCCAAAGATCAGCAGGTGCTCATGGCCAAGGCCATGGCGTGGGCGAACAACGTCTACGTGGCCGTCGCGAACGCCTCCGGTTTCGACGGGGTCTACTCGTACTTCGGACACTCCGCAGTCATCGGCTTCGATGGTCGGACGCTCGGCGAGTGCGGCGAAGAAGACATGGGGATCCAGTACGCGCAGCTTTCCACGTCGCTCATTCGCGATGCGCGGAAGAATCTGCAGTCGGAAAACCACCTCTTCAAGCTGCTCCACCGCGGCTACACCGGCATGATCAACTCCGGCGACGGCGATCGCGGCGTGGCGGCGTGTCCCTACGACTTCTACAAGAACTGGATCGCCGATCCCGAAGCGATGCGGAAGCAGGTCGAGTCGTTCACGCGCCCGATGGTCGGCACCGAAGAGTGCCCGATCCCGGGCATCCCGAATCCGTCGCCCCAGCATCGGTGAGCCGGGTTCCGTGGCGTTGCCCGGCGTTTCGCTGAATCTGACGTCTCGCGGAACCGAGACGGCGGCGAGCGGTCCGCTCGACGGCTACCGGGTTTCGCACGAGCCCTACTATCGCGCGATTGGCGACGAGGTCGCGCTCTTCGAAGCCGCTTACGCGGCGCGGCTTCCGGTCATCTTGAAGGGGCCAACCGGGTCCGGGAAAACGCGCTTCGTCGAGTACATGGCGTACCGACTCGGTCTGCCGTTGGTCACTGTTGCGTGCAACGAAGACATGACCGCGTCGGACCTCGTCGGTCGGAAGCTCCTCGACGCGTCGGGGACGCATTTTCAAGACGGCCCGCTCACGCTCGCTGCGCGGTTCGGCGCGATTTGCTACCTCGACGAGGTCGTCGAAGCGCGACCCGACGCGACGGTCGTCATTCATCCGCTCTGTGACGATCGCCGCATCCTTCCCATCGAGCGGAACAGCGAGGTCGTGCACGCGCACCCGAGCTTCTTCTTGGTGCTCTCGTACAACCCCGGCTACCAGAGCGTCCTGAAGGATCTGAAGCAGTCCACGAAGCAGCGCTTCGGCGCGCTCGAGTTCGATTATCCCCCGCGCGACGTCGAGGTCGCCATCCTTCGTCACGAGAGCGGCATCGCCGAATCGCTCTGTGAACGGCTGGTCAACGTCGCCGAGCGTGCGCGCGCACTCAAAGGGCACGGTCTCGACGAGGGCACGTCGACCCGCATGCTCGTTCGCACGGCGCTCCTGGTCGCGCGCGGGATCGACGTGCGGACCGCGTGCCGTATGTGCCTCGTCCATCCCATCGCCGACGATCCCGACGTCCGAGAAGCGCTCAGCGCCGCGATCGATGCTTGTCTCTGAGCGGACGCTCCGCGCGAGCCCGCTCCGGCGCGTTTCGAAACCCGAGCGCCTCCGTGGCGAGCGTGACGGCCGTGACGGTTCCGATCCTCGCGCGCGCCTCGAGCGACGGCTCGCGATATTCCTGCGCGCGCTGTGGGGCCGTTCGTTCGACGTGCACGTGTTCGCGAAGGCCGCGCGTAGCGCCGTCGCGGCCGTCGGTCGGCCGTCGATCGCCGGGGGTCGCATCGCCTTGCCGGTTTCCGCGAGCGAGCCCGGCGCGGAGCGGCTCGCTTTCGCCGCAGCGGCGCATGCCTCGGCGCACCTCGTTTTTTCGCCAACGCCGTTTCACGTCGAAAAACTGAAACCGATTCAAATCGTGCTCGTGTCGCTCCTCGAAGACGCCAGAGTCGAGGCCCTCGCGATGGAGCGGTTTCCCGGCCTTTTCCGGCTGTGGGTGCCGTTCCACACCGCGTCGGCGGGCGGCTACGAGACCGTCGCGTCGCTTCTCGCACGGCTCTCTCGCGCTCTCCTCGAGCCGAAGTACGACGACGACCACTTCTGGATCGACAAATGCCGAACCGCGTTCTTCGCCGATCGCGGGGCGTGGTCCGACCCCGACTTCACGCGAACGCTCGCGTCGCGACTCGGCAACGACCTGGGCCAGATGCGGCTCGGCTTCGACGCCCGCACGTACGTCGTCGAGCCCGCGTATCGCGACGACTATCGCGCGCTCTGGGATCTTCCGACCGAAGCTCCCGCCGTGACTCAATCCGCGACGGGTGAGGGGATGCGCCCCGACGACGGGGACGGCGCGATCGATCGGCGCAGAGACGCGGCCGAGGCGCTCCCGGAAGACGGCACCGAATCCGTCGCGGTCTCGCTCGCTGAAAGCGACGCTGGCAGTGCCGTCGCATTGCTCCATCCCGAATGGGATTATCATATTCGCGACGAGCGCCCCGAGTGGTGCACCGTCTATGAAGTCCCGCCCGATCGCGGCGATCCCACCGACGTTGCGACGTCGCTCACCCGCCATCGCACGGCCGCGACTCGAGTGCGTGCGCTCGTCCGCTCGATTCGCTTCGAAACCGCGCTCCGCGGCCGCCCGAGCCACGACGGCGACGACCTGTCGTTCGACCGCGCCGTCGAAGCCCTCGTCGATTTGCGGAGCGGCGTTCCGCCGAACGGCCGCGTCTACACCCGGCCCAAAAAACGCGAGCGCCGCGTCTCCGTGCTCTTGCTTCTCGATCTGTCAGAATCGACCAACGACGTGGTCGGAAACGCCTCTCAGCGCCTGATTCACGTCGCGCGAGACGCCGCCGCGCTCCTCGCCGACGGCCTTGTCAACACCCCGGATCACTTCGCGATTCACGGCTTTTCGTCCAACGGCAGAAGCGACGTCCGTTATCGCCGCATCAAGGATTTCTCCGCCGCTTACGACGACGCGTGCCGCGCGCGACTCGCCGGCGTCCGTGGCGAGCTCTCCACGCGCATGGGCGCCGCGCTTCGCCACGCACGCCGTCACCTCGAGCTCGAACGCGCCGACAAGAAATTGCTCCTCGTCCTCACCGACGGCGAACCCCACGACGTCGACGTCGCCGATCCCGCGTACCTCGTCCACGACGCCAAGGCCGCCGTCCGCTCGAACGAACGCGCGCGCATCGTCACGTATTGCATGAGCCTCGACCCTCGCGCCGACGCCTACGCCGCCCGCATCTTCGGCAACCACCGCTACGCCGTCGTCGACCACGTCGAACGCCTGCCCGAAAAACTGCCGCTCATCTATCGCGCCCTGACTCGAGTTTGATGCCCACCCCCGCGCTCCTCGGCAGCTACGCCGCCTGCGGGTGCGCGACCCCTCCCAAATCCGACCTCGCGTGCGCGCGGCCGCGAAGCGGACAGAGACGTCGTGCCGCGCACGCTGCGGGCGGATGGGAGGGGTAGTGCGGACTTCGCAATTTAGAACAGGTCGTACCGACCGCCGACCGTGACGCCGAACCCGACACGCGTTGTCCCGATGGTGTGGTCACCGGTCCCTCCGCCCTGGAGGAAGCCGTTCCCCGTTGCCGGATACGTGTAGCGAACGCGAATCCGATCCAAATCGTCTTGAAAATCTGCGTACGTGCCCAGTTCCACGCGTCCCACATCATAGCTCAAGCAGGCACGACCGCCTGCGTACGGCGTCGTGCCGCTGGCGCCAGGATCGGTACCGAATACGATGTCGCGGCCGACCCCTTGGTAGAAGTGTGCGCCGAGGTCCGCGAGCAACTCAATCCGCACCCTGCGCGAAGGTTGGACGTCCAGACCTGCGACCGCCGCGACGCTTTCGTAGTACGTGACGGGTGCCCCGACTTCAAGGAGAGGACCAGCCTCGAAAACGCCTGTTCGATAAAGGAGGCTCGCAGAGGCAGCCACGCCAGCTCCGTAACGGTCGCCATAGCCACCGCCATAAAACGCGAAGCGCAGGTCCTGTCGGGGCTCCGAGACACTTACCGGGTCGGCATTCTCTGAGACGCCTTCGGCTAGCGAAGTGGGTGCGAAGAACACGAGGAACAGTGCACCCGCACCCCATCGACTGCGCGCCATTTTGAACAGAGTAGCACTCTGGGCGGCGCTGCTACTGGAGCAGTGTTGCGCCTTGTTGATGAGCTGCAACTGCATGACTCTAAAGAACTCGCGCAGAGCCCGCGAATGACTCGCGCCAGTGCGAACTGTCGACGCGCCTCAGCTTATCGCTGTTGCAAGCTGCCCGACGCGCCTGCCGTGAACGACCCGCGCGTTCCGAGCAACGACCTCCGCCCGACGAGCGGCCGGGCTTCGCGG
Organism: Polyangiaceae bacterium; assembly: GCA_036271175.1. GTDB lineage: Bacteria > Myxococcota_A > Polyangia > Polyangiales > Polyangiaceae > DASZVB01. The sequence goes on from DATBBD010000498.1 coordinate 5,892, forward strand.
GGCGCACGCTCCCTGCCGTGCTTCATCGATGTGACAAGCGGAATGGACGGTTCGCACGGCGTGGATCCTGCGCCGAGGAGGGGTGCGCCCGGCCGCTCGCTGGGCGGAAGGAGTCATTCATGCTCGAACGCGAAAACAGTTTCTCGGCACGCCGCGCTGCTCTACTCGCTCGCCGGGCGGCGGAGATGCGGGCATTTCCTACTTCTTCGGAAGCGCGGCTTTGGAGCGCGCTGCGGGGGGGGCGCCGGTTGGGGGTGCGCTTCGTGTCGTTCAGGAGCTCTCGGCCGCGGTTGGCCGCGGTTGGCCGCGTCATTGCGGCGCTCGAGGGTGTCGGGGTCGAGGAATGAACCTGGCGACGGACCTCCGAAGCGTGCGGCGCATCCTACTGCCCCGTTTCGATTTGCGTCGCTAACCTGCTAGGATCGCCTCCATGCTCGCGAAGCTACCGGGCTGGGTCGTCGACGACGCGACGTCGGTGCGGCGAGAAGTTGCGGAGTGGCGAGACCTGACCGTCGCCGAGCGCTGGCGCCTCGCACAGCTCTGCTCCCGCGACGCGATGTGGGCCGCGAGGGCGAGCGGCGATGCCAACCGAGTCCTCGACTACGTCGAGCCGCTCCCTGAAAGCACGGTGCGCGCGCTTGCGCGGCTCCGTAGAGAGTCAGGTTGGGGCGGTGCCGGTCGCTGACCGCAGTGCAGCCGAGGCGGCGCAACGGATCGCCGACGCTCTCGAGAATGCCGGATTGCAGTACGCCATCGGTGGGGCGCTCGCGCTGGCGATCGCCGGCGTCCCGCGCGGCACCGCGGACGTGGACGTCAATGTCTTCGTCGATCCGCCGAGGGTCGCCGAAACCATCGAGGTGCTTGCCGCTCTCGGCGTCGAAATCGATGCCTCCAATGCCATTGCGCGTGCGGAAAGCGACGGCATGTTCGTCGGTCGCTGGGACGGAATGCGCATCGACGTGTTCTTCCCGAGTATTCCGTTCACGAGGGAGGCCGAGCGCACGCGCGTTCGCGTCACCGATCAGAGCGGGTGGTCCGGTTGGTTCCTCGCCGCGGAAGCCCTCGCCATCTTCAAGCTCCTGTTTTTCAGGGGTAAAGACGTCGTGGATCTCGAGCGCCTCGTCGCCGTCCGTCCCGATCTCGATCGCGCCTACGTGCGACGCTGGATCGTCGAGATGATGGGCGAAGACGACGACCGAACGCGCCGTTGGGACGACATCGTTACGCGCTTCGGGGCTTGAGCGCGCGCCTTACCGCTTCGCTTCGATCTGCGACACGTCGCGGATCGCGCCCTTCGCGGCGCTGGTCGTCATCGCCGCGTACGCCCTTAGCGCTGCTGAGACGACGCGGTCGCGGTTGGGGCGCCAGGCGTCTTTGCCGCGGGCTTCCATCGTGGCGCGGCGTTTCGCCAATTCGTGATCGTCGATGGCGACGTCGATGGTGCGGGCGGGGATGTCGATGCGGATGGTGTCGCCTTCTTCGATGAGGCCGATCGCGCCGCCTTCGCCGGCCTCGGGGGAGACGTGGCCGATGCTGAGGCCGGAGGTGCCGCCGGAGAAACGACCGTCGGTCACCAACGCGCATGCCTTGCCGAGGCCGCGTCCCTTGAGGAACGACGTCGGATAGAGCATCTCTTGCATGCCGGGGCCACCCTTCGGGCCTTCGTAGACGATGACGACGACGTCGCCCGATTTCACCTTGTCGGCGAGGATCGCGTCACAGGCAGCGTCTTGCGAATGGAAGACGCGCGCGGGGCCCTCGAAACGGTGGACGTTGGCGTCGACGCCGGCGGTCTTCACGATGCACCCTTCGAGCGCGATGTTGCCATAGAGAACGGCGAGGCCGCCGTCTTTGCTGTAGGCGTGCTCTGCGTCGCGGATGCACCCCTTCGCGGCGTCGTCGTCGCGGTCGGCGAAGTACTTGTCCTGCGAGAACGCGACGATGGTGCGCACGCCGCCAGGAGCGGCGAGCGCGCGTTGCTTTGCGCCGTCGGTCGCCGTCGGTCTCCGGACGTCGTTCTTGTCGATCGCATCGCCGAGCGTGCGCTCGTGCACGGTGCCGACCTCGCGGTGAATCAACCCCGCGCGGTCGAGCTCCCCGAGAATGGTGAAAATGCCGCCGGCGCGATGCACGTCTTCGACGTGATACGACGACGAAGGTGCCACTTTACAAATGTTGGCGACCTTACGAGACAGCTGGTCGATGTGCTCCATCCGGAAATCGACGCCCGCTTCGCGAGCGATCGCGAGGATGTGCAGCACGGTGTTCGTCGAGCCGCCCATCGCGATGTCGAGCGCCATCGCATTTTCGAAGGCGCCGAACGTGGCGATCCGTCGCGGAAGCACCGAGTCGTCGCCGTCGACGTAGAACGCCTTCGCCATGTCGACGATGCGTTTGCCGGCGTCGCGGAAGAGCTCCCAGCGTCGCGCGTGCGTCGCCAGCAACGTGCCATTACCGGGAAGCGCCAGACCGAGCGCCTCATTCAAACAATTCATGCTGTTCGCAGTGAACATGCCGGAGCACGAGCCGCAGGTGGGGCACGCCGAGCGTTCGAGCGCGGCAAGGTCGGCGTCGGTGACGCCCGCGTCGCTCGACGCGATCATCGGATCGATCAAGTCGAGTTTGCGCATCAGCTGCTTGCCGTCGCGATCGTGCGTGCCGACGATCTTGCCGGCTTCCATGGGGCCGCCCGACACGAAGATGGTCGGCACGTCGAGCCGCATCGCCGCGAGCAGCATGCCCGGCGTGATCTTGTCGCAGTTCGAGATGCACACCAGCGCGTCCGCGCAATGCGCGTTCACCATGTACTCGACGCTGTCGGCGATCAGCTCGCGGCTCGGCAATGAATAGAGCATGCCGCCGTGGCCCATCGCGATGCCGTCGTCGACGGCGATCGTGTTGAACTCGACGCCCCAGCCGCCGGCTTCGTCGATGACGCCTTTCACGCGCTGCCCGACGTCGTGCAAATGCACATGCCCGGGCACGAATTGCGTGAAGCTGTTCGCAATGGCGACGATCGGTTTGTCGAAATCGTCGTCCTTCATTCCGGTGGCGCGCCACAAGGCTCGCGCGCCCGCCATATTCCGTCCCTGAGTGGTCGTTCGGCTTCGATATCCCGGCGGAGACATGGCCCGAACCTAGCACCATCCCCCGAACGCCGCGCGCCCCCCGAAATCAGCCGGAACATTCGCTTTTTTTGGGGGACGCCCCGCGGGAACGAGCGCGCCGTGCGTCGATGCCCGCCGCTAGCGCAGCCGCTCTTCAGCGTGTTTCGACCCGGTCCGCACCGCGCCAGCGCGTCGGGGAGACGCTGTCCGTCGCGGCGTTCACCGCGACGCGGTGTTCATCGTGCGGATTTGAGTCGACGGCGATCGACGAATAGGATCGCGCCGGACGCGATGGCCTCAGCGAATTACATCACCGCGCTCGGTGCAAAAAAACTAGCCGACGAGCTCCGGAAGCTCATCGAAACGGAGCGGCCGCGCGTCGTGAACGAGGTGTCGGAAGCGGCGGCACAGGGAGACCGGAGTGAGAACGCGGAGTACATCTACGGGAAGAAGCGGCTTCGCGAGATTGACCGGCGCATTCACTTTTTGACGAAGCGGCTCGACCAGGCGGTCGTGGTGCGGCAGGAAGAGGGCGAGCGCGACGTCGTGTTCTTCGGCGCGACCGTCGAGGTCGAAAATGAAGACGGCAAGCGCGACCGCTACACGTTGGTCGGCGTCGACGAGTCGGATCCGGGAAAAGGACGGCTCTCGTGGCAGTCGCCGATCGGGCGCGCGCTCTTGAAAAAGAAGATCGGCGACGTCGTCACCGTGACGCGCCCCGCCGGCGAAATCGAGCTCGAGATCGTCACGATCACGTACGAAATCTGAGCGTCAACGTTCGGCGGCGCGTGTTTGCGACGCGCGTCCCACTCGCCCACGACGATCGTCTGCGCTTGCAGACTCTCATGAACGATCGCTTTCGATGGACGATTGTGTGGGCCCGCCGTCCGGCCAATGTGGTTGCCGGTTCTCTCGCTCGTCTTCAGCGAAATGACCGCGTCGTGCGACACGAACGAGCGGTACAGCGCGCTTCGCGCACCGGTCGGGACTACCGCGGCCAATGTCGAGGGTCGCGACGGCCCTCTGGATGGAACTCGGGATCGTGATGCTATGGGGAACTTGCGGCTCACGGAGAGTGAAAGTTCGTCGACCGTTCATAGGTCACACCGCTCGGTGCGGAGTGTTCGCGCGAACTGACGTGCACGTCGAACCTGCACCGTCGTAGTCGCTCGAGGACCTCGGTCCTCGCTCTCGAGACACTGGGTTTTTCTCGCGGGAGCGAACCGTCGAGTTCGTGGGTGTCATGCAATTTCATCGGAGAGCATCGATATGAATAGGCACGGATCCGTCGCTTTTGGGTTAGGTCTCGTTCTCTCGGGAAGCGTGGGCGGCGTGTCCGCTTGTGCCTCGAAATCGTCCCCTTCGGGTGTCGGAACACCGGGCGGCGCGGATGGTTTTGAAACGGGAGGGTTTCTCGCGGGCGGCGGCTCGGCGGGGAGTACCGGGCTCGGCGGCAGCGGCGAGGAATTCGGCGGGGGCAACGGTGGCGCGAGTGCGAGCGGCGGGAGCACTGAGATGGTGGGGAGCAGCGGCGGGTCGCCGGCGACCGGCGGTGCATCGTCGGGGACCGGCGCCAGCTATACCGACACGACCGGCACCGTTCAGCTGTGCCCGAACACCACGCAAGCGGCGATGATTTCCTGGATTCCCCGAGTGCACCCACGACGTCACGAACGTGTTCGGTCTGATGGACGTGCTCCCGCAGGACGACTGCGCGACGACCGAGCGTTGTGCCCCTTGCTACAATCCCAATGACGGGAGCGACACCCATGCGTGCGAACAAGGATGCGACCCAGGGCCGTCCGCGAGCACCAAGCAAAGTCCGCTGACGTTCACCTCGTGCGGCAAAGGCCGCGGCGTGTGCGTCCCGAAGGACATCATTCCGCCGGTGCTCTTGAGCGACCTACCGGTCGATACGTGCACCCAAACCGACTACGTGTGTGGCCCACTGGAAAAAACCCAAAACCTCAAATATAACTTCCCCGAATGCGTCCCTGACAACGCTTTCGTTGCGTTGCTCGAAAGCCTCGGGACCAAGCTTCCGCCCGGTCAAAGTGGTGGTTGCGTCCCCGAGTTCCTCGCCGACGATAACCCCATTCAGGGGATCTTCCTGACCCAAGGGACGTGCAAGACCGGCGACAAATGCGCCCCTTGCTTCAACCCGCTCGATAGCGACAAGCCCACCGGAGCGTGTCCCGTGGAGCTCCCGAGTGACGATGGCGGAGGGGCGCCTCCCGCCTCGGCGAACGACGCGGGAAGCACTTCGTCGAAAAAGGATGGCGGCTAAACCTAATCGGCTGATCGGGCGCGCTTACGGCTCCATCGAAACGCCGGAATCAGCCGTCGCCCGGGCCTCCACGGAAGGCGTGGGGCGTCACGCCGGTCCAGCGCTTGAACGCGCGGCGAAAGCTGCGCACGTCGCTGAACCCGAGACGCCCCGACACTTGCTCGATGGTCATGTGCGTGGAGCGCACCCATTCTTCTGCGCGCACGCGTCGCGATTCGTCGATGAGCGTCTGGTACGACGTGCCCATGCTCTGCAGGAAGCGACGGAGTGAGCGCGAGCTCGTCCGTAGCGATCGCGAGAGCTCGGTGAGCGACGGTGGACGACCCGCCGCCGCGGAGAGCTGTCGTCGCACCTGAGCGAGCAAGCCCGTCGAGGGCAACGTCGCGGGCGCTTCTTGCGCGCAATACTGTTCGGCGACCTTCGCCGTCAGTGGATCGGCCTCGGCGTTTGGCGCGGCGAGTAGCGCAGCGTCGAACGAGACCTCGGTGAGGTTCTGATCGAACGCCAACGGCACGTTCGCGTAGAGGTCGGCGTAGCGCGCCAAGTGGTCCGGCTCGGCGTAGCCGAGGCGCACCTTCAAGATCGGCAGCGCGCGCCCCAGAAAGCTTCGACCCTGCCGATCGAACGCCGAGAGGAGAAACTCGGTCGAGAACGCCGCGAAGGGCGCGAGAGGGATCGCCTCGCGAACCGTGAAGTACGCGACGTCGCCCTCCACGCGCGTCTCGAGATCGAAGAGCGGCGCGATCGCTCGATAATGACGGAGCGCAACGTCGAGCGCCGCGCCGACGGTCGGGCTGCTCATGATCGCGAGGCCCAAAATTCCCAGATTCGGCAGTCGCACGTTGGCGCCTGCGTCGAAACCGAGGCCCGTGTTGTTGGTGAGCCGAATCGCGTTGCTCGTGAGGACGGCGAACTGCGCGTAGGAAATGCGCGCGTCCGGGCTGACGAGCACCGCCTCCGTCAAGCCGGTATTTTCGAGCAAAGCGGCCCTCGCCGCGCCTTGCGCCTG
>DATBBD010000499.1:0-7226 GCA_036271175.1 Polyangiaceae bacterium
GTGGGAGCTGTGCGCGAATCGGCCGCTGTTCGGCTCGCCGCGCTGGACGCGACTCTCGTCGGTGCCGCCACCCCCAGGAAACGACGAGTCCGCCGGCGCCCAACAGGCGGCGCGCGCGCGTCGCAAGGTCCTCGAAATGCCGATCCCTCGCCTCGAAGCGGTCGTCAGGGCCGGCGCACCGGTTCCGAAGGACGTCGCAGCCGTGATCGCGCACGCGCTCGAGCGCGATCCGGGCAAGCGCACTCCATCGCTCGAGGCGCTCTGCCAGGCGCTCGAAGAGCTTGGTTCCCCGCGCTTCGCGCCAACCGAGGAAGTCGGCGCTTGGGTCAGATCGGTCGCCAGCACGTCACTCGAAGCGCGGCGCGTCGCCCTCGCGGCGGTCACCGGGCAACCGTCGCGACCTCCGACGAGTCGCGACGCAGCGTCGCGCACGACGATGCCTCCCGCCGCGACGATCGAGCCGGTCGGGCTGCGCTTCGAAGAGCTGGTCACGTCGTCCGACGCGCTCGCGGCGCTCGCGAGCGAAAGCACCCACGACGCCGCGCCTCCGCCGCTGCCCCGACGACGAACGGTGCCGGTCAAGGACGAGTAACGGCGCGCGTGACCGGTGCGTGACCGGGTGCGCTCACGACGCTAGCGCGCGCAGGACGAGTGGCTTCACGGATTCGGAGAGCGGAAGCTCGAGCGCTCGCGCATGCCCCGCGTCGCTCATCTTGCGCCAGCTCTTCTTCAGAATGTCGACGACGAGATCCGGCGCGTGCTTGGTCGAAAATTCTTCGAGCTCGTGCTCGAGGAATGCCAAGCAGAGCGCGTCCTCCATCGTCTGCACGTCGGGGTCGAGCTTCAGCGCGCGCTTTTGGTTGATGTCCGCGACGCGCTCGATGATCGCCTCGTCGTACCCGACGCTCCGAAGTATTTCGCCGGCTCGCGACGCGTGAAACCGCGAGAGATCTTTTCGCCACTGGAGATACCCGGTGCGGCCTTCGGGATACGTCGAGCGCGGGCTCTCCCAGCGACACAGGTGCTGGCAATGCGCGGCCAACCGGAGCGGCTCGGAAGCATTCGGCGCGAGCCGCTCGATCCACGCCGCGAGTCGTTCGGATTGCACCAGCTCGCGCGGCCTCGAGACGCCGTGATCCATCAGCTGGTGTGGATCGGCGGCGTTCGCCCGAGCGAACGCGGCGACGGCGGCATCGAATCGGTCCACGTCGCCTTTCTTACCCGAAGGTCGGTATCGCGCTCGCGTCGTCGTCGCGTCGTGTTGACAGGCGGGGGCTTGGCCCTATAATCCAAACAGGACCCAAGAGGTCCAGTATGCTAACTGGCTGAAAATGTTACGGATTACGAAGCTCACCGACTACGCGGTCATCGTGCTTTCCGGCATGGTAGACGCGCAGGCCGTAGCGTCGCATACGGCGCGCGATTTGTCGGAAAAGACGAAGATCCCGCAGCCCACGGTGAGCAAGGTGCTGAAAGTCCTGGCTCGGCGCGGCCTCGTGCGTTCCGAGCGCGGCAAGAACGGCGGCTATCGGCTGTCGCGCGGCCCCGAGACCATCACGGTCGCCGAGGTAATCGACGCCGTCGAGGGGCCGATCGCGGTGACCGAGTGCAGCTCCGAAGGGCGCGGGTGCTGCGAGCTCGAAGGGCACTGCCCGACCGAGACCAATTGGGTTCGGATCAACGACGCGATCAAGCAGGCGCTCCGCGGCGTCACCTTGGCCGACATGGTGCGTCCGAATCTGCCCGTGCTCATCCCGTTGCGGCGTCTCGGCGTCGCCGAAGGCTGAGCCTCGGTCGCGCCGAGCCTCTTCGTAATTCGCGCGAACATCCGTGCGCCTCTGCCAAAAAAAGACTCCGCCATGACGACTCAAGACCCCGTCCAGCATCTGCTCCAGACCGAATATCAAGCCGGTTGGGTCACCGACATCGAGCAGGACAGCGTGCCGCCCGGGCTCGACGAGCACGTCATCCGGTTCATCTCGGAAAAGAAGAACGAGCCGAAGTGGCTCCTCGATTGGCGGCTCAAGGCGTACGCGCATTTCCTGCGACTCGGCGATCACGAGCCCGGCTGGGCCAAAGTGAAGTACCCGAAGATCGACTACCAAGCGATCAGCTACTACTCCGCGCCGAAGACGAAGAACGGCGCGCCGAAAAGTCTCGACGAAGTCGATCCTGAGCTCCTTCGCACGTACGAGAAGCTCGGCATTCCGCTCCACGAGCGCGCGGCGCTCGCCGGCATCGCCGTCGACGCCGTGTTCGACAGCGTCTCCGTCGCAACGACCTTCAAGGGCAAGCTCGCGAGCATGGGGATCGTGTTCTCGTCGTTCTCGGACGCGGTCCGCGAACACCCGGAGCTCATCCAAAAATATCTCGGGAGCGTCGTTCCGATCAGCGACAACTTCTTCGCGACGTTGAACTCCGCGGTCTTCACCGACGGCTCGTTCGTGTACGTGCCGAAGGGCGTTCGCTGCCCGATGGAGCTCTCGACGTACTTCCGCATCAACGCCGCGAAGACCGGGCAGTTCGAGCGCACGCTCATCGTCGCCGACGAGGGCAGCTACGTGAGCTACCTCGAGGGATGCACCGCGCCGATGCGCGACGAAAACCAGCTCCACGCGGCGGTCGTCGAGCTCGTCGCGCTCGATCGCGCCGAGATCAAATACTCGACGGTGCAAAACTGGTACCCGGGCGACGCCGAGGGCAAAGGCGGCATCTACAACTTCGTGACGAAACGCGGAAAATGCGCGGGCTACAAATCGAAGATCGCCTGGACCCAGGTCGAGACCGGCTCGGCGATCACCTGGAAATATCCGAGCTGCATCCTCGCCGGTGACGACTCGGTCGGCGAATTTTACTCGGTCGCGCTGACCAATAATCGCCAGCAAGCCGACACCGGCACGAAGATGATTCACCTCGGGAAAAATACCCGGAGCACCATCGTCTCGAAGGGCATCAGCGCCGGCCACGGGCAGAACACGTACCGAGGCCTGGTCCGCGTCGGCAAGAACGCCGCGGGCGCCCGTAACTACACGCAGTGCGACTCGCTCCTCATCGGTCCGACGTCGGGCGCTCACACGGTGCCGTACATCGACGTGCGCAACGACTCGAGCACCGTCGAGCATGAAGCGACCACGTCGCGCATCAGCGACGACCAGCTCTTTTATTGCCGTCAGCGCGGGCTCGGCGCCGAAGACGCCGTCAGCCTCATCGTGAACGGGTTCTGCAAGGAAGTGCTCAAGGAACTTCCGATGGAGTTCGCCGTCGAGGCGCAAAAGCTCCTCGGAGTCAGCTTGGAGGGAGCGGTCGGATGATCGTCTCCTTCGATTACCGGAAGATGCCGTGATGCTCGAGATCGAAAATCTGCATGTGAACGTCGCGGGGAAAGAGATCCTGCGAGGCCTCGACTTGTCGGTGAAGGCGGGCGAAGTGCACGCGGTCATGGGCCCGAACGGCTCCGGCAAGAGCACGCTCGCGAACGTGCTCGCCGGTCGCGACGGCTACGAAGTGACGAAGGGCGCGGTCCGCTATTTCGGCAAAGACCTGCTCGCGATGCCGCCGGAAGTGCGCGCGCGCGAAGGCGTCTTTCTGGCGTTTCAGTATCCGGTCGAAATCGCCGGCGTGTCGAACCTCTACTTCCTCAAAGCCGGCGTGAACGCGGTCCGACGTCACCGCGGCGAACCCGAACTCGACGCGATGGATTTCATGAAGCTCGCGCGCCAGCGCATGAAGCTCGTCGAGCTCGAACCCAAGCTCGCGGAGCGGCCGCTGAATTCCGGCTTTTCCGGCGGCGAGAAGAAGCGCAACGAAATCTTCCAGATGGCGATGCTCGAACCGCGGCTCGCCGTGCTCGACGAAACCGACTCGGGCCTCGACATCGACGCGCTCCGCAGCGTCGCGAGCGGCGTGAACGCGCTCCGCAGCGCCGACCGCGCGATGATCGTCATCACGCATTATCAGCGTCTGCTCGATCACATCGTCCCCGACCGCGTGCACGTCCTCGTCGGCGGCGCGATCGTCGAATCTGGCGACAAAACGCTCTCCGGGAAGCTCGAAGACGAAGGCTACGCGCGCTTCGGCGAACGAGCGGGAGCGGCGCCGCAATGACCGGCGACGTCGCGACTTCGGTCGGGCGCGATCCGCACGCCGCAGCCGACGCGCTCCTCACCGAGACGTTGAAGGCCGCGGTCCGCGCGGGCACCGAGCCGGATTTCGTCGCGGCGCTGCGGGCCGAGGCGCGCGCCGTCCTCGAGACCGCGGGTTTCCCGAAGCCGAAAGACGAAGCCTGGCGCTTCACGCCCCTCGGCTCGGTCTTGCGCGTCGGCTATCGTCCGGCGAAGGCCGCGAGCGACGGAACGGCGATCGCGCTGCAACAAGCCGCGTTCTCGCTCCCCGGAGCGTCGCGCGTGCTGCTCGTGAACGGCATTCCTCATTTGGTTGGGGGCACGTGCTCCGGCGCGAGCGTCGAGGTGGGGACACTCGCCGACGCACTCTCGACGTCACCCGCGAGCGTCGCGCCGTACCTCGGAAAAATTGCGCCTCTCGGCGACGGTTTCGCGGCGCAGAACGCGGCGCTGTTCACCGACGGCCTGGTCATCGTCGCGAAGGCCGGCGCGCCGGAGCAAACCGTGCACGTCGTCCACGCGTCGACACAAGGCTCGAGCGACGGCCCGACCCTGTCGACGCCGCGTCTCTTGGTGATCGCCGAGCGCGGCAGCGCTCTTCGCCTCATCGAAACGGACGTCGGTCGTGGTCCGCTCACGCACCTCGAAAACTCGGTCACCGAAATTGCCATCGGCGACAGCGCGCGCGTCACGCACATCCGCGTCGGCGAACGCGCGCGCCCCGCCGCGCGCGTCGCCCAGATCGCCGTCCGGCAAGGGCGCGGAAGCCGTTATGAGTCGCGGGTGTTCGCGCTCGGCGGCGCCCTCGAACGGCACTATCTCCGCGTTCTGCTCGACGGTGACGGCGCGGAGTGCTCGCTCGACGGCCTCTATTTGTCCGGTGAAGGCGAGCTCGTCGCGCACCACACGTGGGTCGACCACGCGGTACCCGGATGCACGAGTCGCCAGCGCTACAAGGGCATCCTCGACGGCGACGGCGTCGCGGTGTTCGACGGCACGGTGGTCGTGCGGCGCGGCGCGGTGCGCACGGCGGCGCACCAGGAAAATCGGAATTTGCTCCTCTCGGGCAACGCGGTGGTGCACGCGAAACCGCACCTCGAAATCGACGCCGACGACGTGAAGTGCAGCCACGGCGCGACCGTCGGCCGGCTCGACCCGAACGAGCTCTTTTACCTTCGCTCGCGCGGGCTCGAGCTCGAGCTCGCCCGCTCGCTCCTCACGTATTCGTTCGCGCGCGAAGTGGTTCGCGCCGTCGACGACCCCGTGCTCGAGCGCATCCTCGAAGACCGCATCGCGGCGCGGTTGCCCGACGGCCTTCGCGCGAAGGAGCTCGCATGACCGCCACGGCTCGCGCCGCGGAACCGCGCCCGCGTTTCGACGTCGCTCGCGTCCGTCGTGATTTTCCCGCGCTGTCGCAGGACGTCCACGAGCACCCGCTGGTCTATCTCGACAGCGCCGCGACGGCGCTGAAACCGCAGGCCGTCATCGATGCCGTCGTGCGGTCGATGTCGCGCGATTCGGCGAACGTGAGCCGCGGCGTGCACACGCTCTCGCAACGCGCGACCCTGGCGTTCGAGGCGGCGCGCGAAAAAGTCGCCGGATTTCTGAACGCGCGCGAAGCGGCGGAAGTCGTCTTCGTGCGCGGCACGACGGAAGCGCTGAACCTCGTCGCGAACGTCCTCGGCGGCACGCGGCTCGGCACGGACGACGAGGTGCTGATCACGGAGCTCGAACACCACTCGAACCTCGTCCCCTGGCAGATGGCGTGCGAGCGAACCGGCGCGCGCCTGGTCGTCGCGCCGGTCACCGAGGCCGGCGAGGTCACGGTCGACGCGGTCGCCGACAAGCTCTCGAAGCGGACGAAGATCGTCGCGATCGCTCACGTGTCGAACACGTTGGGTACCGTCCTCCCGGTCAAGCAAATCGCGAAGCTCGCGCACGAACGCGGAGCGGTCGTGGTCGTGGACGGCGCGCAAGCCGCGCCGCACCTTTCCGTCGACGTGCAGGATCTCGACGTCGACTTTTACGCGGTGAGCGGCCACAAGGTGTACGGCCCGACGGGCATCGGCGTGCTCTACGGCAAGCGCGAGCTCTTCGCGGAGCTTCCCCCGTGGCAAGGCGGCGGCTCCATGATCCACTCGGTGTCGTTCGAGAAGACGACATACAAGGGTCTTCCCGAGCGCTTCGAAGCGGGCACGCCGGACATCAGCGGCGCCATCGGGTTCGGCGCGGCGATCGATTACCTCGCCGGCTTCGACCGAGACGGGCTCGTCGCCCACGAACACGACCTGCTGACGTATGGGATGCACGCGCTAGAGGCCGTCCCCGGCCTCCGCCTGATCGGACGAGCGCCCGGAAAAATCGGCGTGATCTCATTCGTCGTCGAGGGGATCCATCCGCACGATCTCGGCACGCTCGTCGATGCGAAGGGCGTCGCGATTCGCACCGGCCACCATTGCACTCAGCCGCTCATGCAACGCTACTCGGTCCCCGCGACGGCGCGCGCGTCGCTCGGGATGTACAACACGCGAGAAGACATCGACCGATTGGTCGATGCGCTGCTCGCCGCCAAGGAACTCTTCCGCTGATGGACGTCAGAGAGCTCTACCAAGAACTGATCCTCGACCACGGGCGACGCCCGCGGAATTTCCGATTTCCGGACGGCGCGAACCAATCCGCCGAGGGCAAGAATCCGCTGTGCGGCGACCATGTCATCGTGAAGGCGGTGCTCCACGACGGCGTCGTCGAAGACGTGGGCTTTCAGGGCTCGGGGTGCGCGATCTGCACGGCCGCCGCTTCGACCATGACCGAGGTCGTGAAGGGAAAATCGCGCGGCGAAGTCGACGCGATCTTCCACACCTTCCACGACGTCGTGACCGGCAAGGTTCCCCCCGATCCGGAAGAGCTCGGCAAGCTCGCGGCATTCGCCGGCCTGTCCGAATTCCCGATGCGCGTGAAATGCGCAACGCTCGCCTGGCACACGCTCGAGGCCGCCCTCGACCACAAACCGGAAGCCGTCACGACGGAATGACCATGACCGACGGCAACACCGAACGCGACGAAGATTACGAGAAGCTGAAGAAGCGACGGCTCGGCGTGCTCAAC
>DATBBD010000500.1:0-2644 GCA_036271175.1 Polyangiaceae bacterium
GTCAGGAAGAACCGCCCGCGCGTCGTGATCACCAAAGAAGCGCACGTGCTCGACTTCGCGCAACGCCTCTCGCCGCGCCTCGGCGGCACCTTCACCGGCCGGGTATGGCGCTACATGCAAAAGCACGTCTGACGCGATTAGGCCGCACCAACAAGAAAATTCAAGCGCGGTTCCGCGTCGATTCGACCGGGCCGGGCGCTTTTCGTTCGAGGAGCCGGCCGCCGAGGAGCACGTAGCCGGGCACGCCGAGGCGATCGACGAGGATCTCGCGGTTCGTGGCCACCAGCATGGTCACTTCTGGGTCGTCTCGATAGCCACACAGGATTTCGTGCACGAGCGCCGCGGTCTTCGGGTCGAGCCCGACGTCGGGATCGTCGAAGAAGAAAAAATTGGGTTCGATCGCGATGGCCCGCGCGAGCGCGACGCGTTTTCGAACGCCGAACGAGAGATACGCGGGGAGCTCGTACATCTCGTTGTTCGTGAGCCCGACGCGTTCGAGCGCACTTTTGGCGCGCTTTTCGACGGCGGCCAAGGTGATGCCGATTAAATCCATGTGATACCGGAGCGGCAGCGCGACGTTCGCGAGCGCGTTCATGTTCGCGACCAGGCCGCCCTCCTGGAACACGAAACCGCGCCGGACGCCGCGCCGGGTGAGCTCGCTCGGATGAACCGGATCGGTCGGGTGACCGCCGATCATCACGGCGCCGCGTTCGACGGCGAGGAGCCCCGCGCCGATGTAGAGGAGCGTACTCTTGCCGGAGCCGTTCGCGCCGGTGACGACCGTCGTGCCGCCCTTCTCGATCTCGAGCGACGCGTTCACGAGGACGTCGCTCCGCGGATAGCGAAAGGTGACGCCGCGGAGGCTGATGCCGCCGCGCACGCCGTATGCGCGCCGGGACGACCGCGGGATCTCGGTCATCGCACGGGCGACCCCACCATCATGTAGAACCCGAGCGTCACCGCGGCGTTGAACACGACGCTCACGACGAGGCTCATGATCACCGCGCGGCTCGCCTTCTCGGGCACCTCGGTGGGGCCCCGCACTTGCAGGCCGTAGTGGCACGATAACCACCCGACGAGGAGCCCGAGGCCCGCGCATTTCACCAGATAGAGCACGAGATCTTCGGGCACGAGCGCCTCGGCGAACCCCGCCTGCAGGGCGGCGAAGCTCGACGCGCCGATCCACACGCCGACGAGGTACGCGGTCATGATCGCGAGGATGCCGAAATACACCGTGAGCACGAGGACGCTCACGATGACGCCGACGAGACGCGGCCAGACGATGAACCGCAGGGGGTCGATGCCGAGCGACGACAGCGCGAGGATCTCGGAGTTCGACTTCATGTTGCCGAGCTCCGTCGCGATCGCGGTGCCGGAGCGGCTGGTGACGATGATCGCCGTCGTGAGCGGCGCGAGTTCACGCAAGACGACCGCGACGATGATGCGCCCGATGAGCTCGCCCGGCAGCTGCGCGGCGAGCATTTGCATCTGAATGACGATCGTCGCGCCGACGAAGATCGCGATCACGCTGACCAGCGGTAGCGCCTCGAAACCGGTGAAGAACACTTGTCGAATCGCGAGGCGGCTGGAGACGGACCGCGCCGACGCGCCCGGCTCGAACGGCGCCGCGAGCGCGCCGACCAACGTCTGCGCGAGGCCCCAAGTCTCGCGGTAGGCGCCCATCGTGCGCTTGCCGACGTTCTGCACCACACCGGGCGGCTCGCTCTCCGGCCGGCGCGGAAACAGCGACATCGGGGCGTCGTCGGACACAACCCCGAGGATAGCGTGAAATCAATGGTCCATGCCCAACCAAGCGCCGCCACACGAGAGGCCGAACGCGACCGGCGAGAGCGCGAGCGCGAAGATGACCGCGGTCGGCGCCGAGACGGAAAGCAGCACGACGGCGACGGCGATGGCGAGCCCTGCAGCGAAGGCCGGCTCGAGTACGGTGTGTGCGCCGCTCGCACGCGCGACCAGAAAACCGGCGATCGGAAAAGCCGCGAGCACCGACGAGCCGAGCAGTGCGAGCGGCACGTTCGAGCTCATGTCCGCCTCGTCGGCGAGCGACAGATCGACGCCGAACCGGCGCGCTCCGAAGACGGCGACGGCGAGGCACACGATGACCGCGCCCGTATTCACGAGGGCGCCGCCGAGGATCCACCGCAAGACCAGCGGCCGATCGGCGCGCCGGAGCGCCTGACGCACGGCGGTGAGCGACGGCGGTTCCGGCAAGGAAAACGGCGAGTGCGCATGCGGCCCGTGCGGCGCGATGTCGGCGAGCACGCTCCACGTGACGAACGCCATGGCGGCGAGCATCGGAAGCGCGACGGCGAGCATGCCCGGCCCGCGGCCGAACACGATGTGGTCGTAAAGTGCGTGCACCGCGACCGCGAGGACCCACATCGGCAAAAACCAACGGCTCCGCCGTTGCGCCCGCGACCCGAGCGCGTAGCCCCAGAGGCCGGCGCAGAACAGGTGCGCAGGGATGCCGGCGAGGGCGCGCAGTACGCGGACCACGGAGAGGGCGTCACTCGCCAGATAGGCGGCGGTTTCCGCCGCCGCGAACCCCGCCGCGGCTATGACGGCGAACACGACGCCCTGTCCCTGCCCTTCGAGCTTCCGGATGAGCATCGTGGGCCACACG
>DATBBD010000501.1:0-17089 GCA_036271175.1 Polyangiaceae bacterium
CTATGTGGCCCCGGTGGTTCGCCGCGCGACGCTCGAGCGGCACCCCGAGCTAGCGGGTGCGCTCGAGCGCCTCCAGGGTCGGCTCGATGACGGCAGCATGTCGGCGCTCAACGCTCGCGTCGAGCACGGCCACGAATCGGCTGGCGACGTGGCGCGGAGCTTTCTCGCCGGCGCCGGGTTTTCCGTGGTCCCGCACCGCGTCTCGCCGCACGCCGACGTCGTCATCGCATCGAAGACCTTCGCCGAACAATACTTGCTCGCGGAAATGCTCGGCGATCTCGTCGAGGCGTACACGCCACTCACCGTCGAGCTGAAGCTCGGCCTCGGCGGCACGAAGATTTGCTTCGAAGCGCTTCGAAAAGGCGAGATCGACGTGTACCCCGAATACACCGGGACCGGGCTCTTCGCGATCCTCGGCGCGCCCGTCGATCGCGTTCGCGAGGCGAGCGCCGTCTACGATTACGTCCGACGCGAATTCGACGCGCGCTTCGGGCTGGAGTGGCTCGCGCCGCTCGGCTTCCAGAACACTTACGGCGTGGTCGTGTCGCCGCGAATTGCGGCGACGAAGAGCGTGCGCACCGTCTCCGAGTTCGCGTTGCTCGGTCGTCATTGACCGTGACGCGGGTGAGCGGCGCTCGGTCGTCATGCGTTTGCGTCGCGCGGCGGCGATCGGCCCCGGTTGACTCGGCGAGCAGGCTGCCATTTACTGGTTTTCGCCTTGGAAACACTCGACGTCGCGGTCATCGGTGGAGGCGTCATCGGGCTCGCGGTCGCGCGCGCTCTCGCCCGCGCGGGTCGCGACGTGGTCTTGCTCGAAGCCGAGAACGCCATCGGGACGCACACCAGCTCGCGTAACTCCGAGGTGATTCACGCAGGCATTTATTACCCGACGGGGTCCCTCAAGGCGCTCCTCTGCGTCGAGGGGCGTCGCGCTCTTTACGAATATTGCGCGAACGAAGGCGTCGCGCATGCTCGCGTCGGCAAAATCATCGTCGCCACGCGCGACGAAGAATTGCCCGTGCTCGAGAAAATCCGCGCGCAGGCGGCCGCGAACGGTGTGGACGATCTCACGCCGATCACCGCGGCCGAAGTGCACGAGCTCGAGCCGCTGGTGACGTCGGTGGGCGGTTTGCTTTCGCCGAGCACCGGTGTCGTCGACAGTCACGGCTTCATGGCGTCGCTCCGGCGCGACGCGGAAGCGCGAGGCGCGAGCGTCGTGCTCGGCTCTCCGGTGCTCGGTGGCCGCATCACCGACGGCGGCGCGGAGCTGTCGATCGGCGGCGTCGAGCCGGTGACCGTCCGATTCAAGGCAGTCGTCAACGCTGCGGGAGTGTGCGCGCCCGCCGTGTCGCAACGCATCGACGGCTTGCCGAAGGCATCCATACCGAGCGCCTATTTCGCCAAAGGTCATTACTTCACGCTGCGAGGCAAAAATCCCTTTTCGCGGCTCGTCTACCCGGTGCCGGTCCCCGGCGGGCTCGGCGTTCACGTCACGCTCGACCTCGGCGGGCAAGCGCGGTTCGGCCCCGACGTGTCGTGGGTCGACGGCATCGACTACACCTTCGACGAGCGTCGCGGCGACGAGTTCTACCCCGCGATTCGCAGTTACTATCCGGCGCTCGAAGACGGTTCCCTCGAGCCCGGATATACCGGCATTCGTCCGAAGCTCGGCCCCGCGGGGAGCCCCGCCGCCGACTTCGTCATTCAAGGCCCGGAGACGCACGCGGTGCCCGGCTGGGTGAATCTGTATGGGATCGAATCGCCGGGTTTGACCGCCGCGCTCGCGCTCGCTGAACGCGTCCGCGCGCTCCTCATCTAAGATGCTTAGATGAGTGACTCGGACAATCGGTCGCTCGAGCGTGCAATCGACCGCGGCGCCGGTTGACGAGTCGTGGTCGCGGCCATACCTCCGAGTAGGAACATCCGATGAAGACCGCCCTGATCGTCCTTGGCGTCGTTCTCGTCGCGCTGCTCGTTCCGGTGGGGTGCGCGTCGAGCTCGTACAATCGTCTCGTCACCTTGGACCAGGCCGTGCAAGCGCAGTGGGGCCAGGTAGAGAACGTCTACCAGCGCCGCGCCGATCTCGTGCCGAACCTGGTCGCGACCGTGAAGGGCGCCGCCCAGTTCGAAAAAGATACGTTCACCGCCGTCGCCGAAGCGCGAAGCAAGGTGGGCCAGGTTGCGCCTGCCGCGCAAGCGGCGCCGAGCGATCCGGCTGCGCTCGCGAAATACCAGGCGGCGCAAGATCAGCTCTCCGGCGCGTTGTCGCGCCTGATGGTCGTCGTCGAAAAATACCCGGACTTGAAGGCGACCGAAGGGTTCCGCGATCTTCAAGCGCAGCTCGAGGGCACCGAGAATCGCATCGCCGTCGAGCGCATGCGCTTCAACGAGGCCGCGCAGGCGTTCAATACGCAGCGAGACAGCTTTCCGACCACCGTCTTTGCCGGGTTCTTCGGCGACAAATTCAAGGAGAAGGGTTATTTCCATGCCGCAGCCGGCGCCGAAACCGCACCCAAGGTGCAGTTTTAGCCGCGGGCTGCTGCTCCTTCTGCTGGCGCTGTCGATCGGCTTGGTCGGTGCGAGCGCCCGCGCGGCCGATTTGCCGCCGGCGCCGACGCGGTGGGTGACCGACACCGCACATCTCCTTTCGCCGGGGGCTCGCGATCGGCTCGATGCGCACCTCGAGGCGTACGAGAAGGCGACGGGCCATCAGGTCGTGGTGTGGATCGGAACGACGCTCGGCCCGACGCCGATCGAAGACTTTGCGGTGCGCGCGTTCAAGGCCTGGCAACTCGGGCGAAAGGGCCAGGACGACGGCCTGCTCATCGCCGTCTTCGCACAGGACCACAAGATCGACATCGAGGTCGGGTACGGGCTCGAGGGACGCGTTCCCGACGTCATCGCTCACCGGATCATCGACGGCGTGATGGTGCCCAAGCTTCGTGCGAACGACGCCGACGGCGCGCTCGCTTCGGGCGTCGACGCAGTCCTCGCCGCGATCGAAGGCCATCCGTGGAACGCCGTCGCGGCGCCGGTCGCACCCGCAGAGCGCGCACCCCAGCCCATGAGCCCCTTCGAGTTGGTGCTCCTCGGTATCGCCGCGCTCGGCCTCATCGGGTTCGCGGTGACGCATCCGTCGCTCGCCCTCAGCATGCTCTACGTTCTCACGAGCGGTCGCGGCGGTTCGGGGTTCGGCGGTGGCGGCGATTTCGGCGGTGGCGGTGGCGGTGGTTTCGGCGGTGGCGGCGGCAGCTCGGGCGGCGGCGGCGCGCGAGGTTCGTGGTGAAACGCGCGGTGAAGACGGCGGACCGACGGAGAGCGACAGGATGATCGGATTTTCGCGACGCATCCGCCGGCTCATGGACGTTCCGCGTATCGAGCGCGCGATCGCCGACGCAGAGCTGCGAACGTCGGGCGAGATCCGCGTCTCGGTTGCGCCGCTGTTTTGGGGTTCGGTCGACCGCGCCGCGGAGCGCGCGTTCGTGCGCCTCGGCGTGGGGCGTACGCGCGAGAAAAACGGCGTTCTCCTCTTCGTCGTGCCCGCGCGCCGTCGTTTCGTCGTGCTCGGAGGCGCCGGAATTCACGAACGCGTCGGAGACGCGTTCTGGGACGAGCTCGTGCGGACGATGACGCCGTACTTTCGTCAGAAGAATTTCACCGACGGCATCGTGAAAGGCATCGAAGCGGCCGCAGAAGCGCTCGCCGCCCATTTCCCGCGCGCGTCCGACGACGTGAACGAATTGCCCGACGACGTCGATCTCGGCGAGTGAACGCTCGCGGTCCGAGCCGTTCTGGG
Source organism: Polyangiaceae bacterium (assembly GCA_036271175.1). Taxonomy (GTDB): domain Bacteria; phylum Myxococcota_A; class Polyangia; order Polyangiales; family Polyangiaceae; genus DASZVB01. Next base: position 3,797 of record DATBBD010000501.1, read on the forward strand.
GGTTGGGTTTCACGCGCCGCCCTTCACGTCACGCCGACGACCACGACGCCGAGGGAGCCCTACTCAAAATAAATCTCGTGATTCGTCGCATCAGTCGACCGCCGAGATCTCCGGGCGTGCTTGCCGGTGGCGCGAAGCGTCCTGAGAAATAAAGACGCGCGGCGCGTGCGGTGTCATGAGGGGCGCCGTGCCGTCGAGCTCCGTCAGTGCCGCGTTCGCTGCCTTTGCGTTGATCACGATTTGCTTGTTGGGCGGGCACGCGTTCGCGCGCTTCCGCGTCGTGCCCCGCGACGCTGCGGACACGATGAATCGGTTCGTCATTTACGTGTCGCTGCCGGCGATGGTGCTCCGCGTGGTGCCCGCGCTGTCGTGGGACCCGGCGCTCGCGGTGCTCGTGGTGACGCCGTGGATAGCGACCGCAGTGGGCGCGGCGGTCGTCGTGGCCGCGGCGCGCGCGTTCCGGTTTCGCTCGGAGGTGCTGGCCGTATTGCTCCTCTGCGCCCCGCTCGGAAACACGTCGTTTCTCGGCTTTCCGATGGTCGGCGCGCTCCTCGGCCCCGACGCGATTCGTTTCGCGGTGCTCTACGATCAGTTCGGCAGTTTCTTGTTGCTCGCGACGTACGGGCTCTTCGTCGTCGCGCGATTTTCAGGCGGCGCGCGTCCCGGCGTTCGCGCGATCGTGCTTCGGGTGATCCGGTTCCCGCCGTTCATCGCGCTCGTCGTCGCGCTGCTTCCGCTGCCGCATCCACCCGTCGTCGACGCCGTGCTCGAGCCCCTCGCGAAAACGCTGGTGCCGCTCGCGCTCTTCGCGGTCGGGCTCAAGCTCGAGCTTCGGTTACCGAGAGATCGCGGAGCGCTCGCGCTCGGCCTCGTCGCGAAGATGGCGCTCTTACCGCTCGTCGCACTCGGCGTGACTCGTGCGTTCGGCTCGCCGAAGGGGCCCGCCGCCGTCGCGATCCTCGAGGCAGCGATGCCGCCGATGATCACCGCGGGAGTGCTCGCCGTCATGGCGGACCTTGCGCCCGAGCTCGCGACGGACCTCGTTACCTACGGCATCGTGGTGTCGTTCGCGTCCTTGCCGCTCATCGCGATGCTCGTGCGCTGACCCCCCCTCTCGACCGCTCCCGAACATCCGGCAGGCGATGAGCGGGACCCCCACGGTCGACCGTCACGTCTTGCCGGAATCCTTGCCCGCGTCCGGCGCTGCATCGGGAGTTGCGTCCGGCGTTGCGTCGGGTTTCGCCGCGTCGGCGGAACCATCGACGGTGGCGTCCGCACTGCCGTCTTTGCCGCTGTCGGCGCCGCCAGCGTCCGAGCCGGCATCGGGGATGCCACTGTCGCTCTTGCCGCCTGAGCCCTTTCCGCCAGTGCCAGTGCCGCCGGTGCCGCCGGTGCCGCCCGTGCCGCCCGTGCCTGTATCGGCACCGCTGTCGCCCGAAGATCCCGTCGTGTTGTCACTGCTGCAGGCCGAAACCGCGACCGCCGAGAGCGTGACCGCGATGAGCCCGACACCCAATTTCATGAATTGATTCGCCATCTAAAGCTAACCTCCTAGGGGTTGACCTCCCGGAGAAGAAAACGAAATGACACACCTTGTCAAGGCGGTTTTATGACGACATATTCATGAAACCGTCACCAAACCGGGGCGTCAATTCGAGGATACGCAGCCGTCGATCTCCGGCGATTCAACGCGGTGGTGAGCTTTTTAGGAGAGGCAGGGCGCTACCAGGGAACCCTAGGGCTAACCGAGAAACTTAGTTTCTAGGGTGGCGGCGCGAGCGCGCCCGTGCGTTGCGGCTCAACGAGGAATGGGGGTTCGCTCAGGAGCCGGGGGGGACGGGCTCGGCTCGCTCTTCGGCGCGCCCGGTTCTTCGACGACATCGCGATGCATGCAGCGGTCGAGCTCGTCGCGGTCGATGACGGCTTCGGGAAGCTTCGGCGGCGTCGTGAACGTCGGGTGCGAGAAATCGAACAGATCGAACGGCGCGTCCGCGTTCGCGTCGCGGCGCGTGAGCGCGGGCAGATCTGCGCGGGCCTGCACGAAGCGGAGGACCGACGTGTGCGAGTACGTGCGGTGCGAGACGTAGTGCGCTTTCGCAAACGGCGAGACCACGATGAATGGGACGCGAACGCCGAGCTGATCGAAACGCACCGTCGCGGAAATTCCCTTGATTCGCGGCGGCTCGTCGTCGGGCGGGCAAGCGCGCGGCGGCGCGACGTGATCGAAGAAGCCGCCGTGCTCGTCGTACATGAGAAAGAGCGCCGACCTCGGCCACGCGTTGCTCGCGAAGAGGGCCGAGACGATGCTCGCGACGAAGGCTTGCCCGACCTGCACGTCACCCGGCGCGTGTTCGTCCGTTGCTTCGCGTCCGCCGTACGTCGACTCGATCCACGTGAAGAACGGCAGTTTGCCGTTCGCGGCGTCGTCGAAGAACTCCTTCACCGGGCGAAAGTGCACGCCCTTCTCGGCGTGGAGTCGCGGGTACATCTGTTCTTCGAACGTGCGCGCCTGCGAGTACACCGTCCAGGTCAGCCCCTTGCGTTCGAGCTGGTGAAATAACGTCTTTTCCTCGTCGCGAGGCGGAGGCGGCGTGTTCACCGCGTGCCCGAACGACGACGCGGAAAGGAAGAACATGCGATTCGGAAATGTCGGGCCCGGCACCGCGGCGAAGTAGCGATCGCCGATCGCGAAGGTGTTCGCGAGCGCGTAATAGTAGGGCAGCGTGGCCTGGTCGTAGTAACCGAGCGCGCGCCGGCCACGCGGATTCGCGGCGCTCAGAAACCCGTCCATCTTCCCGCCGTTGATCGCGTGATGAACCGCGACCCAGTTGTGCGGCACGTCGTCTACGCAAGGGTCGTCGAGCCTGTAGGGATGGACGATCTCGCCTTCGCCGGTGGGGTCCGGGTTCTCGTACGCCTCGGGCGCGACGTCGACGGCGGGCTGTCCGTATTCGGGGAGCTTCTGAAAATAGTGATCGAACGATCGATTCTCCTGCATCACGACGATCACGTGGTCGATCGGAATGTCCGCTCCGAGCGGCGCGCCCTGGTCGAGCGTATCTTTGGGGAGCGCGCCTTCGCCGAACGCGCACGCCGCGCGCCGCTTCGCTTCGGGTCCGATCGGCGGTGCGATGGCGCCGCTCGGGAGCGGCGCAGAAGGCGAAGGCTCCGCCGGGCTCGACGCGGAGGCCCCGCCGTCCGCGTGATCGCCCTTGCAACCCCCTAAGAACAGACCCGCGAGCGCCGCGGCGCCCGAGAGTCCGCGAATCATTGCCGAATAAGCGGAAGACAAGGGCTCGACTTTTATCACGCGAGCCCCGACGCCAGCGACGGCAAGCAGCGTGATCGACGGCCGCTGACGGCGCTTACAGGTCGCCGTCGCGTAGCTCTTCGCCGAGTCGATCGGCGGCGCGCGCCGCCAGGGCCATCGCCGTGAGCACCGGGTTTTTTTCGGGGCCGGTCGTGAACACACCCGAATCGGCGACCACGACGTTGTTGACGCCGTGCACGCGGCAGAAGCGATCGACCACGCCGTATTTCGGCGAGGCGTGCATGCGACACGTGCCGCCGTAGTGAACCGAATTACCGGGCACTTCGACTCGCCACACGTGAAGGCGTGGGTTCCATCCCGCGCGCTCGAGGATTTCGAGGATTTCGACCTTGGCGCGCTCGAGCGTCTCCGTCGCCTCCGGCGGATGCCGCAACGAAAAGAGCAGCGCAGAGCGCCCCTTGACCCAAGGCCTCGCGACGTCGAGCGCGACGAAATCGGTCCGGCTCGGCGCCATCGTTCCGAACACGGTGAACCCGAGGCGCGCGGTGCGCCCGGGGTGCCCGGCGAGCGCGCCTTTCGCGAGGATCTCCGTGCCGCTCCACTGCATGTAGGCGGCGGCGTAAAGCGGCGCGGACCTGTCGAGCAGCGGCCGCGTGACGTAGCTCGCGGGCTCGGCGGAGACCGGGCGATCGAGGTCGATGACGATCTTTCCGAGCGGGTGATCGTGAAGATAACGGCCGAGCACGCCGTGCTCGTTGCCGAGCCCGTCCGGGAAATCGGCGCTCTTCGACTGGAGCAGGATCTGCGCGCTGTTCACGGCTCCGCCGGCGACGATCGCGGCGCGGCATGGGATGCGTTCGTCGCTGCCCGTCTTTCGGTCGTGACAGATCACCGCGACCACGCGCCGCTCGCTCTCGGACCATTCGAGACGAAGCGCTTCCATGCCGTATCGAATGGCGACGGCTCCCGAGCGGACGGCGGGTTTCACCAGGCGCGTGAACGCGTTGAAGACGGTACCGCTCCGCGTGAACGTCGTTTCGGCGCCGTAAGCGTAGGGCATCACCACCGCCGAGCGTCCGCGCCGCTCGGCTTCGTGCGCGACGGGTTCCCAATCGGTCGCGAGAGTGCGGCGCCGTCGCGCGCGACCAGCGGGGAGCTGCGGCGCATCCGCGGAGGACCCCGCGATACGGAGCAGCGGCTCGACGCGGTCGTACCAGGGCGCGAGGTCTCCGTAGCCGATGGGCCAGGTCTGCTCTTCGCCCGCTCGCGCCGCGTCGGCAAAGTCGTCTTCGGAGAACCGCGGCACTGCGCAGCTCCATTGGTTCGACAAGCCGCCCGGTGACAGCGCTTCGTAGAGCTGCGCCGACGGATCGCCGACCATCGTCAGATCCGTGCGCTCCTTCAATGGAGGGCGTTTTCGGAGCAGCGTGAGCCCGCGAACTTTTCCGGTGAACCCGAGCTTCTCCGTGTCGAACCCCGTCTCGAGGACCAGTGTGTCAATCCCGGCTCGGGAAAGAAACACCGTGGCGGCGGCTCCCGCCGGGCCCGTGCCGATGACGATGACAGGTCCACTCTTTCTCACGCTGCCACCTTAGGAAGCTTTTCGCGCACGGAGATCAACCAAGATAACGCGCCGATGGTCGGAGTCGTCGTACGGGCCGGCTTATTGGACACGCTTGCGAAACCATGGGCAAGGGACCATGCGACCGTGAGTTCGACGACAGGCGCCGAGGACGACTGAAAGAGGCTCCCCTGGAGAAAGAGAAACTTCACCTCTTCGATAGCGTAACCCAGCTAGCCAGGCGCGGTCGCTCGATGGCAAGAAGGGTTTTCGGAATCGCGGAGGCTCGAGCCAAAGCGCATTTTTTCCACTTCGAAGCGACGTCACGCAGCGATTCCATGGAGCACGACGGTCCGAAGCAACCGGCCTCGAAAAAGAAGCGCGCGTCGAAACGCGCTGGCAATTCCAAACCCGCGCCCGAGTCCTCGGGGGCCGCCTCGGTGAGCCCGAGCGATCCGCCGTCGTCCGGGACGAGAGCGGCCACGTCGCCGTTCGATCCGCGGCAGGCGCCCGCGCCGACTCGCGAGCCGCGCGCCGCCGAGCACATCCCGTGGAGCTACGGACAAGATCGGGTGACGGCGATCGCCGTCGACCCGAATCGGATGCTCGTTTATTGGGAGATTTCCGATCCGTCCATCGAGCGAGCCAAGGAAGGGCTCGGAGCGGGCGGAGCCGAAGCATGGCTCAGCCTGCGCATCTACGACGCGACCGGTCGCATCTTCGACGGCACGAACGCGCACGGGTACTTCGACATCAAAGTCGAGCGCTCCGATCGACAGTGGGTCGTGGAGGTCGGCAAACCGACGTCGACGGCGATCGTCGAGCTCGGCGTGAAATCGCTCGAAGGGTACTTCGTGAAAATGGTGCGCTCGGGTCGCCTCGATTTCCCGCGCGATCACTCCGCGCCGCCAGCTCGCGCCGATTGGCTCACGGTGCACGCGGTCGGCGGCGTCGGTGAGCCGCGCGTGCTCGTGCCCGAAGGGCGTCATCCGTCGCTCGCGAATGGCAACGGGTCGACGCCGGGTCACGCGACGCGCGCGCGCGTCCACGCGCAAGACGCTTTCCCGCTGTTCGATCAAGGGCACGTTCACCTGCGCGAGGCGTTTCCCGAGTTCGAACGACGCTGGACGTGGTTCGGGTGGCAATTGCCCGAAGTGCTGCGGCGCGAGTGGGTCGAGAGCCTGCAATCCTTTTGGGAGAGCGGCGTGCTCGACGCCGGGGTGAGCTGGGAATCGGGTCCGTTCACGACGGCGTTCGGCCCGATGTCGCTCTCGGTCGAGTATCAATCGGGTGGTGCCATTCGCGTCGAGCACGTCGATGGCAAGGCGCGGGTCGTGCACGGTCCATGGCAAGTCATCGTGCGCGGCATCGACGCGAAGGGCGCGCACCGCGTCGTCGGGCGCTGGCAAATGCAGCGCACGGTCGTCCTCGAAGGCGGCTACGAACGCATCGACGCGGTCACCGGCACCGGCGTGGCCGACCTCGTGTCGCTCGGCGGCTCCGCGTGGCTCGGCGCGAGCGAACGACGTTGGCTCTCGGCGAGTGAAATTCGGCTCCAGGGCGCGTCGGAAATGTATTTTCTCGGCGCGAGCGAGCTGCGCTACGGGGGCGCGAGCGAGTTCGTGTTCGCCGGTGCGACGGAACGGCGATTTCGCGGTGCTTCCGAGCTCGCGATGCGCGGCGCGAGCGAGTGGCGGCTCGGGGGTGGAAGCGAGGGTCGTCTGGGCGGCGCGAGCGAGCGTGCTCTCGGTGGCGCGAGCGAGGCTTACCGATGAGCACCGGTTATCTCGCGGTCGTATTGCACGCGCATCTGCCGTTCATTCGCCATCCGGAGGACGAAACGGTGATGGAGCAGCACTGGCTCCACGAAGCGATCACCGGCACGTATTTACCGCTCATCCAGCTCTTCGAGGGGCTCGGCAACGACGGCGTTCGATTTCGCTGCACGGTTTCTTTGTCGGCGCCGCTCATCACGATGCTCACCGACGATCTTCTGAAGGTGAGATACGCGGCGCATCTCGACAAACTGATCGAGCTCACCGAGCGCGAGATCGAACGGACGAAGTTCGAGCCGTATTACCGGCGGCTCGCGGAGATGTATCGCGACCGGTTTTTGTCGCTCCGGCACACGTTCCGCTGCCACGACGGCAACCTGGTCGCCGCGTTTCGTCGGTTGCAAGACGCGGGCGGCGTCGAGGTGATCACGTCGACCGCGACGCACGCCTTCTTCCCGGCGATGGATCGCAACTGGGCCGCCATGCGCGCGCAGGTCCACACCGCGGCGGATCTTTACGAACGCCATTTCGGGCGGCGTACGCCCGGCATGTGGCTCGGCGAGTGCGGCTACGTTCCCGGCGTGGACGAGCTCCTCCGCGAAGCGGGCGTGCGTTACTTCTTCGTGGATACCCACGGCGTGCTCTTCGCCGACGCGCCGCCCGCCTTCGGCGTTCATGCGCCCATTTATTGCCCGAGCGGCGTCGCCGCGTTCGGGCGCGACGTGCAGTCGTCCGAGCAAGTGTGGAGTGCGAAAGACGGGTACCCAGGCGATCGGCATTATCGCGACTTTTACCGCGATATCGGGTTCGACCTGCCGAAGGACTACATCGGTCCGTACATCCACCCCGAGGGGCACCGGATGTACACCGGCATCAAGTACCACGCGATCACGCACGAACAGATGCACGACAAGTGGGTCTACGACCCGGTCATCGCGCGGGGCAAAGCCGGCGAACACGCCGCGCACTTCCGTGGAGAGCGAACCAAACAAATTCAAGAGCTCGCTTCGAAGATGGATCGCCCGCCGCTGCTCGTCAGCCCGTACGACGCCGAGCTCTACGGCCATTGGTGGTTCGAAGGGCTCCAGTTCCTCGACGACCTGTTCCGGCAGCTCCACTACGACCAGGACGTCGTGGAGACGATCACGCCGAGCGACTATTTGGATCGCCATCCGACCAATCAGGTTGCCACTCCGGCGCTCTCGTCGTGGGGGCGCAAAGGCTATAGCGAGTACTGGGTCAACGAGTCGAATGCGTGGATTTATCGGCACCTTCACGTCGCGGGCGAGCGCATGGTCGAGCTCGTCCGCCGCTTTCGCGGGCGGGGAAACCTGGTCGACCGGGCGTTGAAGCAGGCGGCGCGCGAGCTCCTCTTGGCCGAGAGCAGCGACTGGGCGTTCATCATGAGCGCAGGGACGATGGTTCCTTACGCCGAGCGGCGGACCAACGAGCACGTGGTGCGCTTCACCCGTCTTTACGAGGATCTGGTCCATGAACAGCTCGACGAGTCGTGGCTCTCCGACGTCGAGTCGAAGGACAATATCTTCCCGGACGTCGACGTCGGGCTCTACGCTCGCTAGAAGCTAGCTCATAACTCCCTGGGTCCCGCGTGTGCCTCGGCCTTCCCGGGCATCGTGATAGCGGGGCTCGCTACGGTTTCTGAGCCAGCTTCGTTAGTTACTTCACCACTGGGTTCATGCCTACGCCGCACAAGGTGCTCTTCGTCGCGTCCGAGTGCGCGCCTTTTGCGAAAACCGGTGGGCTTGGCGACGTGGTCGGCGCGCTTCCGAAGGCGCTCCGCAAGCTCGGGTTCGATGCACGGGTGATGATTCCCCTCTACTCGGGCATTCGCTGGAACGAGCTCGAGACCTTGGAAGGGCCGCTCTCCGTCGTCGTGGGCGGCGAACGCCGGCCGTTCGGCGTTCGTCTCGGGCGACTGCCCGGCAGCGACGTGCCGGTGTACTTCCTCGAGCACCATTACTTCTTCGATCGCGACGGCATCTACGGCAGCGCGGCCGAGGGATACTCGGACAACCTCGAGCGATTTTCGTTCTTGTCGCGCGCGTCGCTCGAGCTCTGCCGGATGCTCGGATGGACGCCGGATGTGGTGCACGCGCACGATTGGCAAACCGCGCTCGCCCCGCTCTATCTCGACACCGTGATGTGGGGGAGTCCGCTCTATCGTCTGCCGTGCGTCTTCACGATTCACAATTTGGCGTATCAAGGCGTGTACGGCGTCGATGCACTTCCGGTCATCGGTCTCGGTCTCGAGCATTTCAATGCGTTCGAGCTCGAACACTTCGGTTCCCTCAATCTGATGAAGGGCGCGCTCTATCACGCCACGGTGCTCACGACGGTGAGCCCCACGTATGCGCGCGAGATCCAGACGTCGGCGTATGGTTTCGGCCTCGACGGCGTGCTCCGCTCGCGCGCGGCGGATCTCACCGGTGTGCTCAACGGCATCGACGTCGATGAATGGAACCCCGCGACGGACCCCAACATCGCCGCGCGGTTCGACGAGCGCGATCTGGCGGGAAAAGCGGCGTGCAAGGCCGCCCTTCAGCGCGAGGTCGGGCTCGCCGTAGCGCCCGAGGTTCCGCTCTTCGGTCTCGTCGGACGTCTCACCGATCAGAAGGGCGTCGACGTCCTCGCGGAAATCCTCGACGGCCTGCTCGCGCTCCCGATCCAGCTCGTGCTCCTCGGCACCGGAGACCCGGCGCTCGAACGGCGTTTCGCGGCTTCCGCCGAGAGTCACCCCGAGCGGTTCCGCGCGTTTCTCCGGTTCGACGATGCACTCGCCCATCGCATCGAGGCGGGGAGCGACTTCTTCTTGATGCCTTCACGATTCGAGCCCTGCGGTCTCAATCAGCTCTACAGCTTGCGCTACGGCACGTTGCCCATCGTTCGCGCGACGGGCGGCCTCGCCGATACGGTCGTGAACTACGACGAGAAAGCCGGAACCGGCACGGGTTTCGTCTTCGGGGATTTGTATCCCGGGAGTCTCTACTCGACGATCGGGTGGGCGGTGTCGACATGGTACGACCGCCGCCCGCACGTCGAGCGCATGCGCCACCAAGCGATGGTCGCGGATTTTTCATGGCGGCGGTCGGCGCTCGAATACGCGGACCTGTATCGCCGGGCGTGGTCGCTCCGAAACGGCGCTCAGCCCGGCGGCTGAACGTGCCGCTTCCACCAGCCGGCGAATTCGCCGAACTCGATGACGCCGTTCCCGTTCACGTCGATCGCGAGAAACGCCGTGTGCGCGTGCTCCGGCGACAACGTGATCCCGATCGCCCGCACCAGGCGCTCGAATTCGTCCTCGTCGATGGTTCCGTTCCGGTCGGAGTCGAACCGCTCGAACTCCGCTTTCAGCGCGTCGGGTTCCGGTGAAGCCATGGCACCACGTTACCAAAGTTCGTGCGTCGCCGGGCCCCTGCGGTTTCTGCGCTTACAGACGCGGACCGCGGAGGCCGTCGAGCCAATGCGTCGTGCTCGTCGAGACGCCGTCGAGCGTTCGCGTAATGGTGCGAATGATCGTGTCCGCCTCGCGCGGCACGGCGCGCTCCGCGACGTTGACCCATCGGCAGACCATTTCGTCGCGCTCGTCGCTCGCGAGGTAAATGCCCGCAGCCCGCAAAGCGCCGAGCGCGTCGCGCGCCGAATTTCCGAAGCCGTGGTTTTCGAGCACGCGAACGGCCCGTTCGTCCGTCGTTTCGTAGGGCGTCATTCGCCCTCCTTAGATCGACTCATGTGTCGGACGAACGACGAAGCCGTTCCCGGCCGGCGCGTGCGTCAGCTTTCCGCGGCACGGAGGCGCCCGGACGCGGGCGCGGTCTGGCGCTCCATCTGGCGAACCAGGGCTTCCCACTGAAGCATGAGCCGAGGAGCGCTGGTGAACACCGCCTTCGACGCGAGCGCCGCTTCGCGCGGTACCTCGATGACGTCGTCCCACGCCGGGAGCACGGCGAGGTTCAGCTCACAGGTGCGCTCCAGATCGAGCATGTCGATGACGGCCTGTTCGATCGAGCCGCCGAGCGTGATGAGCCCGTGGTTCTGCAGGACCGCCACGCGATTGTTGCCGATCGAGCGATGCATGGTTTGCGCCTGGTCGACGTTCGCGACGACCCCGTCGTATTCGGGGACCAAGGTGTTGTCTTCGTAGAACGAGCAGGCGTTCTGATCGACGATCTTGATCTTGCGGCCGAGCGACGCGAACGCCGTTCCCCTGGGCGGGTGCGTGTGACAGATGGCGACCACGTCGTGACGCTCGGCGTGGAGCGTCGAATGGATCGCAAACGCCGCTTGATTGTAGATGCGTGACCCTTCGAGGATCTCGCCGGCGAGGTTCACCACCAGAAGATCGGCCGCGGTGACCTCTTCGAAGAAGAGCCCGAGCGGATTCACCCAGAATTGGTCGTGAGTGCCGGGCACGCGACAACTGATGTGTCCGGCGATGCCGTCGTCCATCTTGCGCCGCGCGATGATGCGAAACCCCGCCGCGAGCTTCTTTTTCAGCTCGATGCATTCGGGCGTGTTGCGATTCACCGGAGCCGAAGCGGCCGTCGTATCAGTGGCGAGTTGCATGGTTTCCACCTTTCAAACGCTGGCAGCGGGCCCTGGGATCTCGAGCATCGAGATCGGAAGGCCGATGCGAAGGAGCGCCTCGACGAGCGCAGCGGCGAAGCGCTCGTCGGAGAGCATCGGCGCGGAGAACACGTGACCGTGCACCGCGCCCTCGAGGAGAGAGAACATCATGAATGCGGACGCTTCGCGATCGCCGTCGCTTCCCCAACCGCCGATCGCGTTCGAGAGCCGAAGCACGGCTTCGTGCTCCGACTTCACCATGATGGCCTCGATCGACGGATCGCACAGGCGCCGCTCGGCGATGACCGCGTGGATGCCGCGATCGGTGCGGTGATAGTCGAGGTAGAGCTGCACGAGCTTTTCGAGCCGGCGGCGCGCCGCGGAAATGCGCGCGGCGGCGTTCCGATTCTCCGGAGCCGGCGCGGCGAGCGGCGCCGTTTCGTCGAGCAGCGCTTGCACGCGTTGCGCGCAGATCTCGCCGAGCGCCGCGTCCTTGTCGGGGAAATAGAAATAGAAGGTGCCCGTCCCGACTCCGGCGCGCTCCGCGATCGATTTCGCGGTCGTCTCCGCGTACCCGCGCGTCGAAAACTCACGCTTCGCCGCCGTGGCCAGCGCCGCGCGCGTCTTGTGCGACCGCGATTGCACGGGGATCCGGAGAGCGTTCGAAGCAGTCACTTCACTCACCCTGGTAAAAATAGAACTCGACGTCAAGTTCTATTCGTATGCATTTAATATCATTGTTGTTTTATTGGCACGCAGCCGGGGTTGCAAGCCGCAGACTGCTCCTCCTTCCGGCGCTAAGCTCCGGGCCATGTCGGGCTCGGCCGTCGTCTTCGAGCAACATCGCCGACGCCTCCTTCGTCTCGCCTATCGCATGCTTGGCACGATGAGCGACGCGGAAGACGTCGTGCAAGACGCCTATCTGCGGTTTCATCGCGCGGACGTCGAATCGGTGCAATCGCCGGAAGCGTGGCTCGTCACGGTGGTGACCCGGCTCGCGCTGGATCGCTTTCGTGCGGCGAAGACCGAACGGCGCGCCTACGTCGGGCCGTGGCTCCCGGAGCCGTGGATGCAAGGCGCGCGCGACGAAGAGACGCCCGACGCGCGCAGCCAGCGGAAGAGCGAGCTGTCGTACGCCGCGCTGGTCTTGCTCGACCGCCTGGAGGCCGAAGAACGAGCGGCATTTTTGCTCCGTGAGGTGTTCGACGTCGATTACGGAGTCGTGGCTGCGGCGCTCGAACGGAACGAGGCGGCGTGCCGTCAACTGGTTCATCGCGCACGCGAACGCGTGTTCGAGGGAAAGCCGCGCCGGCGGTCTACCGCGGCGGAACAGGAAGATTTGCTCCGGCGCTTGCACGCCGCGGCCGAAACACAAAACACCGACGCGCTCGCGAAGTTGTTCGACCCCGACGCCGTGTTCGTCAGCGACGGCGGAGGGAAGGTCAGCGCCGCGCTCCGGAGCATCCACGGCGCGGACCGTCTCGTGCGGGTCACCCAGGGCGTGGCGCGCAAGGAACGCGTGAAGGTCAGCGAGATTCGCTTCTTGGACGCCGAGCCTGCGCTCGTCACATGGTGGCGCGACCAGGTGCGGTCCGTGACGTTCGTCGACGCGAGGGACGGAATGATCCACGCCGTCTACAAAGTGCTCAACCCAAATAAAATCAGGGAAGTCGGCCCGCCGCCGACCGCGTCACGCGCCGCCGCTCGCGCCGTCGGACCCTGACGACGGTTTTGGCCGATCCGTCGCGGGTTGGCGGAAAAAACTCAGCGCCGTAGGGACTCGCGCTGGATCCGCCGGTCACGACGTCGAGTAGCCGTCCGGAAGCGGGCCGCGTCCGCTGCGGTGCTCGCGAAAGGCCAGGTGGCGCGCGAAAAAAAAGCGCGCGAGCCGTCACGACGGACTCTCGGCGCGCGTCTACTCATCAAAGGACGCGGTGCACCGACTCGCGGAACGGCGGAATGAGCTAGCCGGTCTGCGACCCGAGATCGGGAAGGTGAGCCGTGCAGCTCCACACTGAGTGGAATTTCAGGAGAAACGAGCATGAAAGCGCGAATCAACGCCTATGAAGTGGCACCGGAAGCCGGCAAAGCAGCGAACGAGT
>DATBBD010000502.1:0-2053 GCA_036271175.1 Polyangiaceae bacterium
CGACGTTTGCTGAGGGTCGATCGCGCGAACGCCTTCGACCGTGACGACGCGGAGCGCGGTTTTTGCTTCGAAGACCCACACCTCTTCGCCGTCGCGCCACGGGCCGTCGGGAACCGGTCGCGAGAGCGACGACACCGGGCCGTCGCTCCGCGCTGCGACTTCGATCGTCCACGTTCCGGGTCGGACCTGCACGCGAAGCCGGCTATCGGGCTCGATGCGCGCCGGCAGATCGCTCGTGATGGACATCGGCACGAAGCCCGCGGGCAAGCTCTTGCCGAGCAGCACTTCCCGGCTCTTGCCGGACACGTTGAGGACGACGCGCGTCGTCAGCGCGAGCGGAATGTCGTCGGTGACCCGCCGATGGACGAGCACCTCGAGTCGGTCGCCCTCGACCGGCGCGGCGCTCTTTTGCAAGAACACGCGCCCGCTCGGATCGCGGCTCGGTTCGAACACGGGTTCGCCGTTCAGGGTCAGCGCGACGAGCCCGGTTTCTACCGGGAGCACGAGCGAATCGGGCAGCGCGTCCCACCCGAAGTTCCCGGTGATCGTGTGATCTCCCGGGTCGAGCTGGACGCTCGGGACGCCGCTTCGCGACACGACCTCGAGCTTCTTCCCCGACGATTCCACGTCGAGCGGCCACCTCGAGTCGTCGCCGGGGAGCGGCACCCACGCGCGCGCGTCCACGTGCCACCGTTGCTCGAAGGTGCCCCCGGAGTCGCCGAGCACGAGCGACAACCGTGTTGGCCAGACGCACCGCACGGCGTCCGGCGTCGATTCGAGGCCGGGACAGAGCTCGCTCTCGTGCCCGGTGAGCACCCACGTCGTCCAGGGCTCGAGCGGCGCGGGGATGGTGTCTCGCGCGGCCTTCGCCGGCTCCGCCCGTGCGACGCGGCTCAACGACATCAGGAAGACGACGGCGCTCACGAACACGACCGCCCACACGCAAACACGTCGCGGCGCGACGATCGATGAAACCCGCCTCATCGTTGCAGAGTACCCGTCGCGTCATCGCATTTCGAGAGGCACGAGAATCGCGGGGACGCGAGCGCGCGGAGGCGGCGCCGTTGACACGAAGTAGGGCCCTGCTACTGTTTCGCGGTCATGCGTTCGCGCGCCACGACCACGACGACCACTACCCGCAACGGCGGGCTTGTTCTCGTGTACGCGAACTGACACTTTGCACCGAGACCCGAGCCCGCCCCGACAGGGACGGGCGGCTCGCGTGGCATCGCTGGTTCTTGTCGGAATTCACCGAGGAATCCGCCATGTCCGACGATCACGACCATCGCCATCTCGCCCAGCGTTTCGACCTGTTCCACTTCCAGGAGGAGGCCCCGGGAATGGTGTTCTGGCACCCGAACGGCCTCGTTCTGTATCGGTTACTCGAAAGCGCCGTTCGCTTCCACACCGAGAGCGAAGGATACGCCGAGGTGCGTACGCCGCTCATCATGAGACGACCGGTGTGGGAAGCGAGCGGACACTGGGAGCACTTTCGCGACGCGATGTTCCGCGTGGACGACGACGAGCACGAGGCCGCCGTGAAACCGGTGAGCTGCCCCGGTCACGTCTACATCGCCGAGCGAAGGAATCCGTCGTACCGCGATCTGCCGCTCCGCTTCGCGGAGTTCGGCACGGTGCACCGCGACGAGCCGAGCGGAACCTTGCAGGGCCTCTTGCGGCTTCGTCAGTTCACTCAGGACGACGGACACGTCTTCTGTACGCCGGAGCAGGCAGAAGCCGAAGTCGAGCGATTCTGTCGCGCCGTCATTCCCTTCTACGCGGCGTTCGGGTTCGACTCGGTCGCAGTCGTTCTCTCGACGCGCCCCGAGCATCGCGCCGGCGACGAAGCGTCGTGGGACCACGCCGAGCGCGCGCTGTCTTCCGTCACTCAGAGGCTCGGATGGGACGTCACCGTTCAACCGGGCGGCGGCGCGTTCTACGGACCGAAGCTCGAGTTCGTGCTCGCCGATCGCCTCGGGCGAAAATGGCAATGTGGAACGATCCAGTTCGACCTCGTGATGCCCGAACGGTTCGGGCTCAGGTACACGGGCCG
>DATBBD010000503.1:0-22543 GCA_036271175.1 Polyangiaceae bacterium
GGGTCCGATCTTGTCGGGTGGCCCGTCCGTGTTGCAACGAGGCAACGACATTTATCGTCGAGCCACGTTCTTGACTCCGGATCTCACGCCGGACGCCGCAAAAACGATGGCGCCGGACGACGTCTTCGACGCGAACGCGACGTTCCCCGGCAACGGCAACACGGAGAACCAGGGAACGGCGTCGGTGCTCTATCTCGATGCCGGGCCGACCGCCGCGGGGTGCCCGCCCGCCGCCGACGGATGCATGGCGACCGCGCGCGCCGCGGGCGACGGCGTGTTCTTCGCGTTCCCGGCGCTCGGATCCGATCCGAACGTCGTTGCGTTCGACGTCGCTAAGGGGCTCCCGGTATGGACGGCTCACGTGAAGTCGGGCGGCGACGGGATCCGTGGGACACCCGTCGTCGATGCCCAGTCACGACGCCTGTTCGTAGTGACCGGCGGCAACCCCCACGTCGTGCACGCGGTCTCGGTCGACGACGGCACCGAGATCACGACGGGCGGCTGGCCGGTGACGCTCTCCGACTCGACGCTGACGATCAACGGCAACGCTTTCACTACGGGCGGCGAGAACCAACACGGCGCGTTGCTGCTCGCGAACGGCATTCTCTACATCCCGTTCGGCGGCCAGTACGGCGACGGCGGCACTTACCGGGGCTGGATCGTCGCGGTCGACACGACGAACCCGACGAAAGTCGCCGGCTGGGCCACGCGCAGTCCGCGTTCGGGAATTTGGGGCTCGGGTGGGCTCGCCTCCGACGGCACGTATGTCTTCGGCGTCACCGGTGACACGACGTCGCTCGGGCGCGACCAATCGGACTCCGAGGAAGTGGTGCGCGTCTCGGGGCTCGCGACGTTCTCGCGCGACGCGGCGAGCCTCTTCGTGCCCACCGAGTGGCAATCGTGGGACAAGCCCGCGGGCGATCTCGACTTCGGCGCGTCGACGCCAGCGTTCGTGCCGTTGCCGGCGGGTTCGAATCCGCCGAGCCTTCTCGTCGCGCCGGCAAAAGCGGGGCGGCTCTACATCCTGAACGGGTCGAATCTCAGCGGAGGCACGTATCCGAACACCGGCGGATCGCTCGCCGAGCTCACGGTCTCGAACACGAACTCGGAGTCCGTGTACACCGCGCCGACCATCTACACTTCGGCATCGGGACTTCACGCGACCATCAACGTCGGAGACGGGGCCGCGAATTGTTCGGGCACGAAACCGAAGAGCAAAGCCGCGATCGTCTCGACGCTCATCCAGCCCGGGCAATCGCCGATCGCGACGGCATCCTGGTGCGCGGCAGCAGGCGGCGGCGGTCACACGAACTACCCGCCGATTTCGACGACCACCGACGGCATCAGCGCGAACGCGCTGGTGTGGTTCATCAATGGCAACCAACTCGAAGCGGTCGACGGCGACAGCGGGCAAGTGGTGTTCACCACGACGGGGACGACCTGCGACAGCGTCCCCAGCATGAGCTTCCCGATCGCCGTCAAGAATAGGATTGTCGTCAGTGCGTTGGGTCACCTGTGCTCTTGGTCGCCGAATGGCTCCTGATCCACTAGATCGAAGACGGCGAGCGAGCGTGAACCCTTCGACGGCGCCGACCCTGCGTTCGCGACACGCGTGGTCCGCGCTCGTCGTCGCGGGCGCGAGCTTTGGCTGCTCTTCGTCGCATTCGACGGGTGGCAGAGGCCAAGATGCGTCCATTCAGGTGGTCGTAGACGCTTCCACGATCACGCCGGCAGATTCGGGCACGACGAAGCCGCGCCTCGATTCGGGCGCGCCGCGCGTCGACTCCGGCGCGACGAAACCGGACGGCGCTCCCCCGACGTGCCTCACGCCGCCTTCGCCCGCGAGTTGCGCCGCGCCGCAGAATACGGCGCTGCCGATCTGTAACCTCGCGCTGACCGGGTGCATGGACGCGACTCATCCGACGGCGTTCGCCGCGAGCGCCATTTCTTATGAAGTGAATAGTCCGCTCTGGTCCGACGGCGCGGCCAAAGCGCGCGCGTTCGTCATGCCATCCGGCGGGAAAATCCACGTCGATGCGAGCACCGGCAAGTGGGCGTTTCCGGTCGGAACCGTGCTCCTGAAGAATTTTCTCTTCGACGACAAGGTCGTCGAGACGCGGCTCTTCATGCACGTCGACGACGCGACCGCCGCGCTCATCGGGAACGGGACGAACTGGGTCGGCTACGACTACGCCTGGAATGAAGCGCAGACCGAGGCGGCGATCGTCCCGAATGCGCGCACCGCCGTCACGTTCCACACCGGCAAGCAGACGGTGAATTGGAACTACCCGAGCTTCTTCGACTGCATCGGTTGCCACAGCAACGCGGTTGGGCCGATCGGCCCCGAGACGGATCAGATGAATCGGACCGTGGGCACCGAAAATCAGATCGACACTTTCGCGACGAAGCATCTCTTCGACGACTCGCCGCCTGCGAAGCCCTACGCGGCGGCGCTCGTCGAACCGTACGCGAACGCCGCGCTCGGGCTCGACGGTCCGCCGCCGAGTGCGACCGTCGAGGATCGCGCACGCTCGTATTTGGCCGCCAATTGCAGCTTTTGCCATCGCGCCGACGTGAACGACCAGGGGTTCGATCTTCGGAGCCAGTTTTCTTTCGGGCAAACCGGCATTTGTAACCTCATGGAGCAGAACGGCATACCGGGGATGGCACAGACGCAGCTGCTCGACTTCAAGCCCGGCGACCACGCGAAGTCGGCACTGTGGATCCGCATGAACACGCCGGTGCCCGCGTCGGACCCCGGCGAGCTCGAAGACGTGGGCCGCATGCCTCCGGTCGCGAGCTTCGTCGTCGATTCGCAAGCCACCACGCTGATCGCCCAATGGATCGACTCCACGAAGAGCTGCCCCCAGGTGGACGGCGGAAACTGAGCGCGGCGCCCCGATGACGTCGCGATGGCGCCGTCTGGCGCTTGCGACCAGCGCGCTGGTCAGTCTCGCTTGTTCGGCGAAGCGAGCGCCGGCGCCGGTGGCCGCGTACGTCAGTGACGAATCGGGCGGCGCGGTCATCGTCGTCGACACCGACAAAGAACAAGTGAAGGCGCGGATCGCCGTCGGGAAGCGACCGCGCGGGCTGAAGGTCTCCCACGACAATCGGCGGGTCTTCGTGGCGCTGTCCGGCTCGCCACGCGCTGGGCCCGGTGTCGACGAGTCGCGCCTTCCCCCCGCCGATCGCGACGCGGACGGGATCGGCGTCATCGATCTCGCGACGAATCAGCTCGTCCGGACGTTGAAATGCGGTCGCGATCCGGAATCGTTCGATCTGTCGCTCGACGACGCGACGCTCTACGTGTCGAACGAAGAGACCGCGGAAATGACCATCGTCGACGTCGCGTCCGGCGCGATCAAGGCGAAGGTGTCGGTCGGCCACGAGCCCGAAGGCGTCACGGTTCGCCCCGACGGCAAGGTCGTCTTCGTCACCTCCGAAGCGGACGACGAAGTCACCGCCGTGGACACGAACACCCTTGGCGTCATCGCCAACGTGGCGACGGGCGCGCGTCCGCGCTCCATCGTGTTCACGCGGGACGGTCGCTTGGGGTTCGCGCCCGCGGAAGCCGGCGGGGTGGTCACCGTGATCGACCCGAACCAGTTCCGCGTGCTCGGGACGATCCCCGTCACGCAAAACTCGCCCACGCCCGCGGGTCCACGGCCGATGGGCGCCGTGCTCTCGCGCGACGAAAAAACGCTCTACGTCTCGACGGGCCGCGGAGGATCACTCGCCGTCATCGACGTCGCAACGCTGAAGCAAGTCCGCTCGATCGACGGCGTGGGCAATCGTCCCTGGGGCGTCGCGCTGAGCCGCGACGGCACCCACGTCTACACCGCCAACGGCACGTCCAGCGATCTCTCGCTCGTGAACCCCATCACCGGCAACGTCGACAAACGCATCCACGTTGGCGGACTGCCGTGGGGCGTCGCGCTCGGATGTGAATGAGGTTAGACCACTAGCGTGGTCGGATATGCGATGTAGTTGGGGACCTGTCGAGGGACGCGCGGACGAAGAATGCCTCATACGGCCAGCGAGTCACCGCATGTCATCGTGACCGCACTGGATTGTTGCCGACAATTCGATTGATCGGGATCGATCAGCAGGGCAGTCTGCGTCGCCCTGGGTCGTCCGATGATCGATCCAGCATGGGAGGTATCTTCATGTTCAGAAGCGTTCGAAATCCAGTTCCATCGCTGTTCGCGGCGGTGTCCGTTCTCGTGTCGTCGACGGCGTTCGCCGCTCCCCCCGCACACGAAGACGTGTCCTTCAACGTGAGCCTGCGAAGCACCGGCAGCGTATCCATACACGCCGACGTCTACAACAACCCGAGGGATCGCGGTCTGACGATCCTGGCCGTTCACGGATTCACCGAGCGCGGCTCGATGTTCCAGCCGCTCGCCAGCGCGATCTTCTCCGACGACATCCTCGGTTTCGCCGTGAAGCGCATCGTCTCCCTCGACATGCCGGCCCACGGCGGCAGCGGCGCCCCGACATTGCCGAGCCCATTGAAGTTCCAGGATCTGCTGATCGAAGACAACGTGAGCGTCGTGATCCAGTCGATCGACGCACTGCGGGCTCTCGGCAAAGGCCCGCAGGTGGTCATCGGGCACAGCATGGGCGGCCTCGAGGTGCAGGGGTCGCAGGAGGCGCTACTCGCGCAGAACTCGAGCCTCGCGAAGCACGGAGTTTTCGGGGCGATCTTGCTCGACGCGGTCCCGGCGAACGGTACGCAGTGGACGCAGTCCACGCCCCCGGATTTCACGCCGTTCGTCGTGACCGATCCCGTGCTCGGCACGATCCTCGACTTGCCGGCGGCACTCGAACCGCAAGCCGGCGGGTTCACGACGCTCGCGGGGACGCTCGCCCCGAACACGCCGAGCGCGGCGACCTTCGTCGCCAACGACTGGGTCGGGCCCGAACCGATCACCACGGTCCTCGAGCTGACGGGGACGAGCGCGCCGCTGGAGCGGCCGTTCGTGCGACACAACGCCTTCACGCTCTACAACGGCACCGTCCTGACGGTGATCGCCGGGAGCCAGGACGTGCTCGCGCCCATCGTCGATCAGTCGATCCTCTACACGTACCTTACCGGCCTTCCCTCGACCGGCGTGACTTTGTACCGGCCGGTCGTCGCGCCCGACGCCGTGCACTCGATGTACATCTCGAACCCGACGGGTCTCTTGGACGCCCTGAAGAACGGCGTCCTCCATTGAACTGATGTCGCGACGAGGGCCGCCGGGGGGCGGCCCAGAGCTGATTGGTTTGGGGGCGCCCTCAGCGCCGCGTGGCGGCGATGAAGGCGACCGTGACGTCCGCAAGCTCTTCGCCGACGTCTTCTTGCAAGAAGTGCCCGGCTTCCTTGAGAGTGACGTGCGGTTGGCCCGCACAACCGGGAATGCGTTCCTGAAAAACCTTGTCGGCACCACGGGTGATCGGGTCGGAGTCGCCGAACGCCGTCAGAAACGGTCGTTCGAACGTCGCCAGCGATTGCCAGGCGTGGCGATTGGCGTCGCTCGCCGGATCGTCGGGTCGCGTGGGAACCAGCAGCGGGAATTGCCGTGCGCCCGCTTTGTACGCCTCGGTCGGGAACGGCGCGTCGTACGCCGCGACGACCTCGTCCGTGACTGCGCGCGCACATGCGGATCGCACGATGTTGCCGATTGGAAACACCTCGACGGATTGGGAGAAGTTTTGCCACGCCGTGAAGGCCGCCGGCACCTTCTGATCGCCGGTGGGTAAACCGGTATTCGCGGCGACGACGCGCGCGAAGCGAGCCATGTGCTCGGCGACGAGTCGAAGACCGATGAGGCCGCCCCAATCCTGGCACACCAGAGTGACGTCCTGGAGGTCGAGCGCCGCCAGCAGCCCGGCCATCCATGCGACGTGGCGCTCGTACGTGTACTCTTCTCGTCCACTCAGCTTGTCGCTTCTCCCGAATCCGACGAGATCCGGCGCGACGACGCGATGGCCCGCGCGCACGAATACCGGAATCATCTTCCTATACAAGTACGCCCACGAGGGTTCGCCGTGCAGCAAGAGCACCGGCGGAGCGTCGCGCGGCCCCTCATCGACGTAGTGAACGCGCAGCCCGTCCACCTCGACGTAATGCGGCGCGAAGGGAAACCCAGGCAAGTCGCGGAAGCGTTCATCGGGCGTTCGAAGGATTTGTCGATCCGACATATCCCTCCCCTAACACGCCCGAGCGCACCTGAGCCGCATGCAGATTCGCAGCGAGGCGCGGCAGGGACGCATTCATCCGGAGGGTCGGGTTCCGCCGTCGTTGACACACTTCGCCGTCAGCGGCCGAGGAGCGAGTCCCAGAAATCGCAGTACTTCGTGCGTACTCCGTCGCCGGTGGTGATCATGTCGTCGAGTTGAACGAAGGGATCCGTGCTCGCGTCGTACGCGGGCCATGTGAGCCCGGTGCCCGTCGGGTTTCCGATCGCGGCGAGGGACAGCCAATCCGCGTCGATGGCGTCGGAGAGCGCCAATTCACCGGCGCTCGGCTGATAGCCCGCGATGTTGGTGCGCCGAAACACGAACGTGAGCTCGATTCCGTGCCACGCGCCGTAGGCCTTCACCGTCGGCTGCGCGTTGTCGAGCGCGTGCGTGTAGAAGTAACGGTAAGTGGGCGTGCCGCCTTGCCCTTGCACGGCGAGCCGCGCGTCGTAGCGCGCCGTGCAAATGAACTTCGCGTCGGTGGTGACGGCCGTGAACGCCTTGGTATACGAATTGTCGTAGTCGCTCGCCGGGTACATCGCGGTGATCTTGTCGGCGATCGTTTGAATGCCGCCGGCGTAGGTCAACACCGACGCGTCGAACTCGGCTTCGGTCATCGACGCCGGGATCTCTCGCGCCGTTTCGTCGCTATTCACGCCGATGACGAGCGGCACGTGGTTGTGCGTGCCGGCCTTGAGGATGTTGGCCGGCGAATCGGGGAACACCCAGCCGTCCACGCTCGGCTGATAGCCGCCCTGCTTGGCTCCGGTGATGCTCGCGGGCTCGGGAAGCGCGGCGGTGATGTCATGCGCCGACACGTTCCGCAAACATGCGGCCACGTCGCTGGCCGTATCGCAACCGACCTTGGTCGCGAACGTCCCGGCGAACGTAGTCGCGCCGGCCTTCGGAATCGCCGTGCAACCGCCGCTTTCCATCAGCGCCGAAGAGAACAACCCCTTCGCGAGCGGTGACACCACGAGCGAGCACACGTCGACGGCACCCGCCGATTGACCGAAGACGAGCACGTGCGACGGATCGCCCCCGAACGCGGCGATGTTCGATTGCACCCACGTCAGCGCCGCGACTTGGTCGAGTGTGCCGTAGTTTCCGGCCGATTGATGCGCGTTTTCCGCGGCGAACGCTGGGTGGGCAAGCCAGCCCATCGCGCCGAGGCGGTAGTTGATCGTGACGACGACGGCGTTGTCGTGCGCAGCAAGCGCGTCGCCTCCGTAAATGTACACGCCGTCCGTCTTGTCCGCGCTCGACCCCTGGACGTTCCCGCCGCCGTGAATGAAAAACAGCACCGGCAACTTGCTCGACGGAGTCGCGCTCGCCGGAGCCCACACGTTGAGCGTCAGACAATCCTCGTCACCGAGTACTTGCGTCGCGTCGGTGGTCGATATTTGGAGGCAGATCGATCCGAAGTTCGAAGCGTCGAGCGGCGTCGACCAGCAAACGTGGGGCGCGGGGGCCTTCCAGCGAAGGGCGCCGATCGGTGGCGCCGCGTACGGAATTCCCTCGAACGCCCACGTCCCGTTCGATTGCGTCCCTTGCACCGCTCCGCGATCGGTCACGACGAGCCCCGGCGCGGGGGTAACCGTCACGCCGCATGCGGTCGATCCGTCCGCGCCCGCACCTTCGAGACCGCCACCATCGAATGAGCCCGCCACCCCACCGTCGCCGCTACCCCCGCCGTCAGCACCACCGTGCCCGCCCGCGTCGTTCGACGCCGGTGGGCCCACATGCGTCTGGCTCGTTCCACCAGAGTTCGAGCTCCCGCAGCCCGTGAGAATAAGGACGAAAAGCCCAGAAACGACGTGCCCGCGCATGTACTCGACTTGAGCAAATAGCGGGCCGTCGAATCGCGATGAGGGAACCGGCGCAGCGTCGCCTCCAATTATCATTCGGAGAGGGAAAATCTGGCCTTTCTCGACGCGGTCGATCGTCACGACGCGGTCCTTAGAGCTGCATCCGGTCACACGAACCTGGAGCCCGCCGTTCACACCGTCTTTGGTCGCGGGAGGCGTCGAACAGACCCGGATATCGGGCGATTCGATGCGCCGGCGAATGGCCCGCTCGACGCTAAAAAAGCCTCATGACGGTTCGTTCAGAATCCCGACAACCCCGTGGAGGTCGGAAGGAGGGGCGCGAAGAAGGTGCCGGTATAGGGCTTGTTCGCGAACGCAGTGGCGAAGGCGGTGTAGCTCGCGCCGCGGAGCGATCCATTTTCGTTGTCGGTGCTGTCCCAATAGCCGAGATACACGACGTTGTTCGCGGGATCGGCGGCCCAATTCGCGACGTCGTTGACGTAGATGCCGTCGCCGTAATCGTCGCCCCATTCGGGTAGCGCCATGGCCTTCCCCTTCTGTTGCGCGATCTGGGTCCACCACCAGATCGTACCGGCCGCCGGATTGCTCTTATCTCCGAATTGAACCGACGAGGTCGTCTTCCACGTGGGGTTGGCGTAAGCATCGACGCCCGTCGAACGGACGCACCGTAAGCGACGAAACATCGACTCCCTCGATGCAGCGGACGTTGAACGCCCACGAGGTGGGGTCGAGTCGCGGACGCGTGAACGGATGGACGCCGCAGCTCGTGCAGAAATAGTGTTTCGCGATGTTCTTGTTGAATTGATACAGCGCGAGGTCGCTCTCACCGGTCAGGATGCGAAGATCGGAGTCCTTCGCGCCGTGCCACAGCGCGCCCACGCGGTGACAGATCGAACAATTGCAGTCGATGACGTGGTCGAGGTTCGCCCGCACCTCGAACGTGACGCGACGGCAGTGACACGAGCCGGAGTAGGTTTGGACGCTGGCGCTCATGCGCCCCAATCTAGCGGGGCGTCAGGCCAGCGTCGTCAGCTTCTTCACCGCGGCGACGAGGAGCTCGGGTTTGAAGGGCTTCACTACCCAGCCTTTCGCGCCGCTCTTCTTCGCGCGCTCGATGAGCTGCGGCTGCCCTTCGGTCGTGAGCATGAGCACGGGGAGGCTCGCGTTCTTGCCGTCCTTCTTCACCGCTTCGAGGAGCTCGAGGCCGTTCATGCGCGGCATGTTCACGTCGCAGATCACCATGGCAGCGTCCGCCGTTCTGCCGATGACCTCGACGCCTTCGTCTCCGTCCGCCGCTTCGATCACCTCGAACCCCGCTTGGATGAGCGCGACCGCCACCTGCTGGCGCACGGTGGCAGAGTCGTCGATGACGATTACTTTCTTCGGCATGCTGAGGGGACTCCGAGCGAGCGTCTAGAATAGAGCAATCTCGCCCTCGACGACACCCGGCCCCACGGCGACGTCTTCTTCCGTCAGATCGAACCCCGGGCTCGCCAGTGCGTCGAGCGAGACGAGAACCGTTTCGTCTCCATGGCGGAAACAGAATTCCCGGCGGACACTCGACCCCGTGCCGTGGCGCGACAGGGACAATCCGAACAGTACGGTGGGCGTGCTCATCTCGAGTGTCACACCGTGCGCGAGGAGCTTGTTCTTGATGCGACCGAGCGTCTGATTCGTGAGTTCTCCCATCCAGTCCGCGACCTTGGCGGCTTCCTCGCCGCGGCGTGCCTCGACGGGAAGCACCTTCTTGATGAGACGCTTCGAAGAAATGAGGACGAGCGCGCCGCGGAGGCTTGCGCCGGTAAAGCCGATCGAGGCGCCGATGTCGTCGGTGTCGCGCCGGTCGGTTTCCACTGCTTCGAGCGGCGCTCCGACTCCCTCGAACACGGCACGACACGCGGCGACGATGATGTCATCGAGGAGTGTCAGCGACTTGGCATCCACGAGATCCTCCCTGTGCAAACCTACGCGCCTACAGAACGTCAGAGTGGATCTTTAGTTTAAGGGCCGCCACGGGGAAAGACAGTGCGCCGAAAAAAAGGGACGCATGTTATTATCAAAGTTCTATCTCTGGCCGAATCACTCGTCGTCCCCGAGTGCGAGATACAGCATTGGCAAGGCCCTTCGGAATCGCCGGAAAACTGCTCGCGGTCTGCTTGGCCTTCGGCCTGCCGATCGTCGTCATGTTCGTCCTCATGACCAAGGCGCAACTCGCGGAAATCGAGTTCGCGTCGAAGGAGCAGGTCGGTGACGCCTTTCAGCGCCCGCTCGAGCGCGTGCTCGCACATGTCTCGCGATATCGTCGTTTGTGGGTGCGTGCCACACCCGGCGACGAGTCCGAACAGACCGCCATCGCGGCCGAGGAGCAAGCCGTCGATCGTGCGATCGCCGACGTGATCGCAGCGCAGCGAGAACACGGCGCCACGCTCCAGTTCACGGACGAAGGGCTGGGCATGCGCGGCCGCCGTGAGTTCACCGCGGCGGGACTCGATGCCAAATGGCGTGCGCTCCGCGATCTTCTCGCGAACGGCGGCAAGGGCGACGCCAATGAAGAGTACGCGGCGCTCGTGCACCACGTGCGCACGATGATCACCCACGGGGGCGACACGTCGAACCTCATCCTCGACCCCGATCTCGACAGCTATTACCTGATGGACGTGACCCTGCTCGTGCTTCCTCAAATGGAAGACCGGCTGCAACAGGTCGCGCTCGACGTCGAAAAGGCGAACCGACAATCCCGGCTCGACCCCGAGATGCGGCTTCGGCTCGCGGTGACGGCGGCGTTTCTCACGGAGGCGGATTGGGATCGCGGGGCCGCGAGCACTCGGACGGCCATCGCAGAGGACATGAACTTTCACGGCAAGAGCCAGACGCTCGCCGTAAGCCTCACGCCGCACCTCGAAGCGTGCGCGGCCGCGACGCGACGAGTGACCGACGCGCTCCGCGCGCTCTCGTCGGCGAGCGACCTCGGTGGTTTCGATCTCCCGCGCTTCCGCGCCGACGTCGAGACCCTCCACGACGCGCTCTACTCTTTCCATCACGCCGCGCTCGACGAGGAAGACCGCCTGCTCGGCAAGCGCATTTCGGATTGCGAAGGCAGTCTCTATCTCGGGTTCTGGCTCGCGGGGGCGTCGGTGCTGGTGTCGGCGATCCTCGCATTCTTCCTGGCGTCGAACGTCGTGCGGCGCGTTCGCCGGATCAGCGCGGCCACCGACGCGTTCGCGAAGGGAGATCTCTCCGCGCGCGTCGGGAGTACGGGAACGGACGAGCTCGGCGAGCTCGCCGCGTCGTTCGATGCAATGACCGATCGCATCGGCGGCCTCACCGCGGAGGTGCGCAAGCGCGCCGACGAGCTCCAGTCGATCAACGAGAATCTCGAGAGCGTCGTGGCGGATCGGACGAGGGAGCTTCAGGGGCGAAACGACGCCGTTCGCCTCATCCTCGACCACGCCCACGACGGCTTGCTCACCGTCGACCTCGAGGGGCGTATCAGCGAAGAGCGGTCGGCCATGGTCGATCGCTGGTTCGGCGCGCCGGAAGCGGGCGTCCGGTTCCCGGCCTACGTCGCGGGGGGCAACGCGACGCTCGCCGCGGAGATCGCGCTCGGACTCGACGAGATCGCCGCGGACATCTTGCCCATCGAGCTCACGCTCGATCAGCTACCGAAGAGCACCGTCACGGACGGCAAGCACCTCCAGCTCTCGTACGAACCAATCCGCGAGAACGGCATGGTGACGCGTCTTTTGGTGGTGCTCACCGACGTCACGGGAGAGATGGAAGGGCGCCGCGCCGCCGGCCGACAAGAAGAGATTTTGCGCGTGTTCCACGCTTGTCAGCGGGACCGCTCTGGATTTTTGGATTTCTTCGTCGATGCACGCGAGCTCGTGAAGAAAATCTGCGGAGGAGACCGTCGCCCGGCGGAAATCTATCGGTTGGTGCACACGCTGAAGGGAAACTGCGCCCTCTTCGGCGTCTTGAGCATCTCGGGGCTCTGCCATGACATCGAGACGAACATGGCCCAGGGCGGCAGCGGCCTGTCGCCCTCCGATCAGGAGCGTCTCGAACAAGCCTGGGCCGACGTCGCCAGAACCGTCTCGCAGATCATGGGTGAAGACGCGGCGGGAAGGCTGGAGGTCGCGGACGAAGAATACGCGGCCATCGTCGACAAGATCGCCAAGGGAACGCCGAGAAAAGAAATCCTCGTCGCCATCGCGCGGTGGAAGCTCGAGCCGAGCGAACGACAGCTCGAGCGCTTCGCGGAGCGGGCGCGCAGCATCGCGCAGCGGCTCGGAAAAGAGCTCGAGGTCACCGTCGAATCGAACGACGTGCGGCTCTGCGCGGAGACGTGGGCGCCGTTCTGGAGCGTGCTGTCGCACGTCATCCGCAACGCGGTGGACCACGGGATCGAGAACCGCACCGAGCGTGTAGCGGCAGGGAAATCGGAGACCGGCCACATCCGTCTCTCCACGCGCGTCGAGAAGGGGCACATTTCGATCGAGGTGGCGGACGACGGGCGCGGCGTCGACTGGGGGCGCGTCGCGGCGAAGGCGAAAGAAGCGGGGCTCCCGTCGAGCACGCGGCGCAACCTGGTGGACGCGATGTGCGCCGACGGCCTCTCGACGAAAGAAAGCGTCACCGAGCTTTCGGGTCGCGGCGTCGGCATGGCGGCCGTGAAGGAAGCCTGCGACACCCTGGGCGGCGTCATCGACGTCTCGAGCGAACCCTGGCGCGGCACGACCGTGCGCTGCGTGTTTCCCGAACGCCTCATGGGCGGCAAGGCACTCGCGCAGATCATTTCGCGGCCGGTCATGAAGACCCTCGCACCCGTGGCGTGAGCGATGGCAGAGACCGCGCATCGCATCATTCTCATCGATAGCTACGAAGCTTCTCGAGAAGTGCTCGCGACGCGGCTCCGCGCGCAAGGCTACGACGTCGAACCCGTCGCGGATCCCGCCGCGGGCGCCGACCGCGCGCTTTCGGATCCGCCGGCCGTCGTGGTCGCCGATCTCTGGATGCCGAGCGTGTCGGGCGTGCAGATTTGCCGTTTGCTCCGATCCGAACCCGCGACGGCGGACGTCCCCGTCATTTTGCGCGGCGAGACCGACGACCCGAGGAGTCGCTTCTGGGCCGAACGCGCCGGCGCGGCGGCGTACGTCTCGAAGGGTCGAATGGGCGATCTGGTTCGCGCCCTCGCCCGCGCGATCGCGTCGGCGCCGGCGTCCGACGGGTTCTTCATGCAGCTCAGCGGTGGCACGCTCGATATTCGAGACCGCATCGCGCAGCACCTCGACGCTGCCCTGTTCGAGTCGGTCATCGCCTCCGAAGTTCGAGCGCTCGCGAGCGAAGGGTCGTTCGAAAGGCTCTTCGACCAGCTCTCGCAGCTTCTGTCTCAGCTCACGAGTTACCGCTGGCTCGCGGTGTCGCGCTTTTCTCCTCCGCGGTTCGGCGTGCACTACCACCCGAAGCTCGCGGAAACGGCGCTCGCCGAGTCGCACCGCGTGCTCTGTCTCACCGAAGACGCCGTCGGGTTTCACGTGCAAGACGAGGACGCGCTGGCGTCGCTCGACCCGGCCGAACCTCTCGTCAGCAGCGTCCGCTTCGGCGGCGTCGATGTCGGCATGATCGCGCTCTCCGTCGCCCGTGGCGGCGAAGCGGACGCGTCGAGCCTCGTTCCCCTCGTCGCTCGCGAGCTCGGCGGGCCGATGCGCATGACCGCACTCGTCGAAGAGACGCGCGTGCAAGCATCGACGGATCTCCTCACCGGGCTCATGAACCGCCGCGCGTTCTTGCACGCGATGGGCGTCGAGATCGAGCGCGCGGAGCGCCACGGCTATCCGTTGTCGGTCGCGCTGATGGACGTCGATCACTTCAAGACGATCAACGACCAACGCGGCCACGCCGCGGGCGACGCCGTCCTCGCGGCGATTGGCGCCCTCTTGAAGAAGACGCTCCGATCGAGTGACCAAGGCGTGCGTTGGGGCGGCGAGGAATTCATGGTGGGCCTCACCAGCACGGCCCTCGACGGCGGCCGTGTCCTCGCGGAGCGGCTTCGCGTCGAGATCGAGCGGCTCGAGATCGTCGCTTCCGACGGCGACCGAATTCGTATCACGGCATCGGTCGGTCTCGCGGCTCGCCTTCCGGGCGAAACCTTGCAGCACCTCGTCGATCGCGCCGATCGCGCGATGTACGCCGCCAAGGAATCCGGACGAAACCGCCTCGTCGTGGACGATCCCGAGCGCGACGTGGACACGGCCGCCAGCGCGTCCCCGAGCGTGAGCGCGAACGAGGTCGCCGGCGCCGAGCGGCCGCTCACCGAACCGGTGCGCGCCGTTGCGACCCATGGACCGCGAGTGACCCTTCGCGCACGAGGCAGCGGCTGACCCCGACGAATCGCAGCGCCCGCGGGCTCACGTAGCACGAGTACTCGCGCGCACCGTCCTGAGGTACGTGAAGGGTCGGTGAACCCTCTTCTCACGCGCTTGTTTCGCACGCGCTCTCTCGACGACTTGCTCCGGGACACCGAGCGTGAGGGGCACCAGCTGCGTCGCGTGCTCGGCAAGTGGAACGTCGTGGCGCTCGGTATCGGCGCCATCATCGGAGCGGGGATCTTCGCGACGATCGGCACCGCTGCGGCCGGCGACGCGAATCGCCCCGGCGCAGGTCCGGCGCTGATGGTCTCGTTCGCCCTGACCGCGCTGGTCTGCGGGTTCACCGCGCTCTGCTACGCGGAGCTCGCGAGCATGGTGCCGGTGGCGGGGTCCGCATACACGTATTCGTACGCGACGCTCGGCGAGATCGTCGCGTGGATCATCGGTTGGGACTTGATCCTCGAATACGCGATCGGAAACGTCGCGGTCGCGATTTCTTGGGCCAACTACATGAACACGCTGCTCGTCGGGCTGGGCGTTCGCCTCCCGGAGTGGCTCGTCATCGACTACCGCACTGCCGCGCAAAAAACGCCGGAGCTCGTTGCGCGAGCGCCGCACCTGTTCGGCGTACCCATCGTCTTCAATCTGCTCGCCGTGTCCATCGTGGCCGCGCTCACGGTGCTCCTGGTGCGTGGAATCAAGGAGACCGCGCGCTTCAACTTGCTCATGGTCGGCGTGAAGCTCGTCGTGCTCGGTTTTTTCGTGTTCGTCAGCGTGAGGTTCGTGAAGGCGGACAACTGGCGACCGTTCGCACCCAATGGCTTCTCCGGCGTCGGCTCGGGCGCCGCGGTCGTGTTCTTCGCGTACATCGGCTTCGACGCCGTCAGCACTTGCGCCGAGGAAGTGAAGGATCCGAAACGGGACATGCCGTTCGGCATCATCGGCTCTCTCGTGATCTGCACGGTCGTGTACGTCGCCATCTCCGCCGTTTTCACCGGCATGGTGCCCTACGCAGCGCTGAAAGGAGCGACCGCGGTTCAACGAGCCGAACCGCTGACCCTGGCAATGCAATACGTGAAGATGCCCGATTGGATCGTCGGCGTCGTCGCGCTCGGCTCGGTCGTCGCGCACACCGCCGTGCTCCTCGTGTTCCAGCTCGGGCAGCCGCGCATCCTCTTCGCGATGTCCCGTGACGGTTTCTTGCCGCCTGCGTTTTCGCGAGTCCATCCGCGCTTCAAGACGCCGCACGTGTCGACCGTCGTCACCGGTCTCGCAGTGGGCGGAGTCGCAGCTGTCGCCAACATCGACGAGATGGTCGATCTCACGAACATCGGCACCTTGTTCGCGTTCGTGCTCGTCTGCCTCGGCGTCGTCGTCCTTCGTTACCGCGAGCCCGCGCGCGAGCGGCCCTTCCGCGTGCCGTTCGGTCCGCTGCTGCTACCAATTCTCGGAATCGCGTCGTGTCTCTTCCTGATCGTGTACCTGCCGCCCACGTCCTATTGGCGATTCCTCGGATGGCTCGGCGTCGGGCTCGTGGTCTACGCCGCGTACGGCTATCGGCATGCACGGGTCGGGACCGCGCGCTCGGGCTGACCCTGTGGGACGTCGAAGCGACCCTCACCGAGTCGACGACGTTCCGTGTCGATTTCCGCGGCTCGATCACTCACGACGGTGCGCAAACACCGCCAAAAAGCCGTGAAGTGAGCGTCTCATCGGGCGACCCACGCTGCTAGCGTCAAGGTGCGCTCGCGCCGATCGCGGGCGCCCCGGAGGTGCTCGTGGCGACCCCGACCGACCGTGTGATCCTGACGACGTGTCCGCGCGATTGCTACGACGCTTGCGGAATTGCGGTCGTCGAACGCGACGGCATGATTCGACACGTGCGCGGGGATCCCAATCATCCCGTGAGCCGCGGGAAGCTCTGCCGCAAATGCTCCATCGGCTACAACGGCGCGTTCCTCGATCCGAAAGCACGACTCACGCGGCCGCTTCGTCGCGTCGGCGCGAAAGGGGAAGGTCGATTCGAACCGGTGTCGTGGGACGAAGCGCTCGGCGCCATCGCGGAGCGACTCCGGCACATCGTCGAGACGACCGGCGCTCACACGATCCTCAACACGCACTACACCGGGACGTTCTCGCTGCTCGCGTTCCTCTACCCGATGCGATTTTTCAATCGACTCGGCGCGACGGAGATCGACCCGGACACGATCTGCAACAAGGCCGGACACGTCGCGCTGAAGTACGGCTACGGCACGTCGCTGACCGGCTTCGATCCCCGCTCGGCGCGCGACGCCGCGTGCATTCTCGTGTGGGGCGCCAATCCCTCCGCGTCCGCGCCGCACGCGCACGATCATTGGCTTCCGGAGGCGCAGGGCACGGTGATCGTCGTGGACCCGATGCGCACGCCGACCGCCGCAGCGGCCGATCTACATCTTCAGCCGTTTCCAGGGTCGGACGCGGCGCTTGCGTTCGCGCTCCTTCACGTGATCGTCCGCGAGGGTCTCGTCGATCGCGACTTCGTTCACGCGCACACCGTCGGCTGGGACGAGCTCGAGCCGCTCATCGTCGGATGCACGCCGGAATGGGGTGAAGCCGCGACCGGAGTTCCGGCGCGGCTCATCGAGCAAGCCGCGAAGCTCTACGGAGCCGGTCCCTCGTTGCTCTGGATCGGCCAGGGCCTCCAGCGGCAGCGCACCGGCGGAAACGTCGTCCGCGCGTGCTCACTCTTGCCGGCCGTGAGCGGCAATCTCGGCAAGCCCGGCGCCGGATTTCTGTATCTCAACGGAACGCAGTCGCGTGGCATCGACGAGGCGTACGTCGCCGGAGCGCACCTCGCCCGCGATCCTCCGACGCCGATCAGTCACATGGATCTCGTCGAGTGCCTCGACGACCCGGCGCGCTCGCAAGCGCTCTTCTGCTGGAACATCAACATCGCCGCGTCGAATCCGAAGCAAGCGAAGCTTCACGAGAGCCTTCGCCGCGAAAACCTGCTCACCGTCGCGATCGATCTATTCTCGACGGACACGACCGATTTCGCCGACTACGTCCTTCCGGCGGCCAGCTTTCTCGAATTCGACGACCTCGTGTTTTCGTACTTTCACCTCAGCGCGGGCGCTCAGGTGAAGGCGGCAGAGCCGATGGGCGAGTCGCTCACCAACATGGAGATCTTCCGGCGCCTGTCGCATGCGATGGCGTACACGGAGCCCGAGCTCTACGAGAGCGACGCCAACGTGATCGCGACGGTGCTCGCGCGCTCGGGGCTCGGCGTGGACTTCGCCACTTTGGCTGGTAGGGGCACCCTTCCCGTCGCGAGCGACGCGGTGATCCAATTCGCCGACCTCGTTTTCCCGACGCCGAGCGGACGCGTCGAGCTCGCGTCGAGCCTCGCCGAGGTCGACGGGCTGCCGCGCGTTCCGCTCCCCCTCGTCGACACGAGACCGCAGGGCGACCGTTTGCGTCTGCTCACGCCCGCATCGCCGTGGCTCATGAACGACAGCTTCGCGAACGATCGGAAGATCGCCGGCCGTCTCGGCCAAGCTACGGTCGCGCTTCACCCCGATGATGCCGCCGAGCGCGGGCTCGTCGAAGGCGACGCCGTCACCGTCCAGAACGACACCGGGCGACTCGAACTGCTCGTGACGCTCTCGGACGCCGTACCACGCGGAGTCGCCTATTCCCCCAAGGGACGCTGGCCCAAGCGCGAGCCCACTCGCGCCAACGTCAACGCGTTGAACCCCGGCGAGCGCTCCGACATGGGCGACAGCAGCTCGGTGCACGGTGTCGAAGTGACCGTGGCGCGCGCGTGAAGAACCAGGGCCACCGCACACTCTCACACGATCGAACGCGCACATCGTCGCGACTGCGTTGCGTCGAATCCGTCGCGGAAAATTGACCATCGCGATCGCTCGGAGCCGCGTGCTACTTCAATCGACGAGTCAGGGTTAGCGCGCGGCCAGGAGGGCGTCGTCGCACGGTGTCCCTCGAGTTCGGGGGGCTGTGGCACCGCTCCACGTCGACGGTCCGCGTCAGCCGGAACACTCGAGGAGAGCATTCATGAAACATGTGCAGATCATTGGTATTCCCCGTTTTGCGTCGCTCGCCCTGTGTATCGTCGCGGCGTGTGCGACGACCGGCTGTCTGTACGGTCCGGTGGACCAAACCGTCGTTCCCGATCGCACGCAGCCGATCGGGTTTTCACTCGAAGCGGTGGCTCCTTCGGTCGTGATGACGCTCGTTTGCAGCCCGGTGCCGCTGCTCGGCACACCTCCGAGCATCACGTACCAACCTTTCGCAACGGCCACGTCGGTCACGAACGGCGGCGTTTTCCAGGGCACGACGATCTACTCCGCGACGACCAACGCCGTCGTCCCCGCCGCATGCTGGAACATGAGCGCGGAGTTTTTCGGCTGGCAACTCGGTGGGTCGCACGGCACGCCGCCACCCCGCTCGAATACGTACGTGAGCGCCACGGAAGCAAACGTCATGGCCTTCACGCTCGACACCACCTGCGTCGGAACCGAAGTTCAACAGGGCAAGGCCGCCCGGACGGTCGCCGACGATTGCCAGCTCAAGGACGCGCAAGGCAACGCCCGCGGTAACCGATTGCTAGCGACGCAGTGACGCGGGCGCGCCCTCGGCGA
The DNA here is from genome assembly GCA_036271175.1 of Polyangiaceae bacterium. GTDB lineage: Bacteria > Myxococcota_A > Polyangia > Polyangiales > Polyangiaceae > DASZVB01. Next base: position 19,063 of record DATBBD010000503.1, read on the forward strand.
GCAGCGCGAGGCCCATCGACGCGAGACCGCGCGGGCTCCGCAGATCGAGCGCGCCTTTGCGGAGCGCGGCGTAACAGTCGGCGAGTGACGGGGCGTCGGCGAGCGTCGGCGCGGTCCGGACGCTCAGGTCGTCGACGAGCCCGAGAAAGGTGAGGCCGGCGAGGAGCCCGGCGAGCTGTCGCAACGCTCGGAAGCTCGCGCGCGCTGGCTCGTCGAGGGGCGACTCGTCGTGCACGGCGACCAGCGCGAGCGCGACGTCGTCGTCGAGCCGCAAGAACAACGCGAGCACCGCGAGGTCGTAATAGGGATGTCCGAGGCCCGCGACCTCCCAGTCCACGAGCCACGCGCGCGCGCCGTCCCAGAGAATGTTCCCCGGATTCGCGTCGTTGTGGCTGAGCACGCGACGGCGATCGTGCGCGAGCGTCGCCGCGATGGCGTCGAACGTCGGCGCGAGGGACGCGGCCCACGACGGGAAGCCGGGGCGATGTCGAACCGCTTCCCAGGCCGCGCGGGCGTGCATCAGCGGGTCGCGCGGGGCGACGTCCGAGGGATCGAGCGCGTGCACCGTGCGCAATCGATCGACGACCGAGGCGAGCAACGCCGTACGCTCCGTCGGATTCGCGAACGCGACGGCGACCGGCATTCCGGAAATGCGCACCGAAACGACCGCGCGTGCACCGAGGTCCACGTGCACGATCGGCGGAGCAACTCCAGCGTCCGCCACTCGGCGGAGCACGCAGAGCTGATGGGCGAACGACGTGTCGTCGCCCAAGGCCCCCTGAAGACGGAGAACGTACGCGCCCCGCGACGCCGTGACGGCATAGACGCCCGCGCCCGAGAGCCCCATCGTGATCGGCTCGATGCGCTCGACGACACCGACGCAACCTTCCGGCAAGAGACGGAGTAGCGCGACGTGGTCGAGCGCGGTCATGGCCGCATTTTTATCAGCAAACCTACGCGAACACCGAGCGACTCGAGTGCTCCCTGATCAAGGTCGCGACCGCAAGAGACCGCTGATCCCCCAGGCCGCGAGCGCGACGCTTCCCACCGCCAACCATCGCACCCGCGCCGGCATCCGAACCGTCGCACGGCCGATCAAAAGAACGATGGCGAGAACCGCGAAGACCTGAGCGAAACGGCGACCACGGAGCACTGCGGAAGCGTAACTCTTTTGGTCAACAGGCGCGCAGTGGGGAATTCACGCGAGGGCGCACGCTTGCCGCCAACGTTCGAACGCGTATATCATCCTCGGAGGGGGGCACGATGAACGTGCAGCAGAATCTCGTACTCTGTTTCGCCGTGCTCGTAGCGGGAGGCCTCCTCGGCACCCTGGCCTGTTCGAGTTCCGAGCCGGGGGGGACCAGGGACGGCGGAACGGATGCAGCCCCGCGTCGGGACGGCTCCGCCGACACCGGCGGAGTCTCCTCCACGGGCGGAACGCCGAGCAGCGGCGGAGTCGGAGAAACCGGCGGCAACCCGAGCAATGGCGGAGTCGGAGAAACCGGCGGCAAGCAAGACGCGGGCGGTTCTGGCGGCCTCGGCGCCGCTGGCGGCTCCGCGAATGCGGGTGATGCGATGGTTCCCGACGACGCAAGTGCGGATGCAACCACCGGCGGCCGCGAGGCTGGGGTCGGGCAAGACGGTGGCGCTAGAGACTCGGCGCTCCCGACGGGGTCGCTCTGTCCGACGCTGTGCCAAGGGGGCGGAACCTACACGATCGCCGCGCAGGTAACGGCGGTTTGCGACGAGCAGGGAACCTTGACCTGGACGGACAACGATCCGATCGATGTAACGATACGACCGGAAGGCGCCGGCTTTCGGATCACGCTGGCGGTGGGGACGCTCGACGTCAGCGGGACGAATCCGCTTCAGTTTTCCCAGAGCACACTGGCTGATACGACGCCGACCGGGTTTGTGGGCGACTTGATGTTGAGCTGTTCGACCCACGATAGCGAGGTCATCCCGGGGGACTTCGAAATCGCCGGGGACTGCGCGACCGGCGAGGTGACGTTGGAGGGCGATTGTGAGGCCAGCTCGACGTGCGCCACCGGCGTGGACTACGGCCTCACCGGGGGCGCGAAAAGCGGTACGACGACGTGCGTCGATCGGTGAGCCTGCTCGCGCGACAAGCGCCAGCGTCCGAGCACGCCACGTCGTGCTCTCGACGGACATCGATGCTGTTCCCCCGCATTGCCCCCAACGCTGTTTCTCTTGGGTCCGACGTGGCGCCTCGAAGCGACGCCAACACGACGAAATCACTTCCGGAGTGCACGAGGAGGGACTTGAACCCCCACGCCTTGCGGCGCCGGAACCTAAACTCGTTTCGGACGCTCCGAGAGGGCGCGAGACGTCGTTTTGCCGCGCGATTCGGGTTACGTCCTCTCCCTCCGGGAACGCCTCGCGACCCGCTGCTACCCGTTCCGGACGCGGTACTGCCTTTTCGTGCGAGCTCCGGGATGGCCCCATCGAGGGGGTCGAGCCACCCGAGTTGGAGCTCCTTCGCAGTTCGAGCCGCCCGCCGGTAACCGGCGATCTGGCCGCTCGAATGGTGCCCGGTGCGATCCGATACCCACGTTTCCGACCGCCCGTTTGCTAGCGCGAGCGTCACGAACGTCGCTCGGAGGTCGTGCGCTCGCAACCGAAGACGAGTCGCGCTCGCTGCGAAGAGCTCGCGTCGCGAAACCTCAGCGAGCTTCAAATGGTCGCGGAGACGTTCCGCCAGGCGATCGGCGTCGAGCGGATGGCCCTTCGGATCGACGAACACAAGGTCAGCCGGTTTCCTCTTCGGCGATTGCGACCTCCAGGCGAGGAGCGCCTCGGCGACGTGGCGGTCGATCGGTCGCATCCGGTAGTCATCCGTCTTGTTCTGTGTCTCGACGCTGACCGTCCCACGCTCGAGGTCCAGAAGCTCCCAACGGAGCGCCGTGGCCTCGCTTGTTCGCATGCCCTCACGCGTCAGAAAGCCGTAGAGCAGTCGGTGGGCGAGCGGCACCGCTTTGCACGCGAGCAGCGCGCGATCCTCGCTCGGGTACAGGTAGCTGCGTGCCTTTTCGACGCCCTTTTGTGGCAGCGCACCAGATGGAATCGGATTCACTTCGATGATGCGGGCGGGATACGTCGCAAGCCGAAGGACGCGACGAATGACCTGGGCGATCTGTCGACGCGACGCCGCGGACAGATCCGCCGTTTGAAGGGACCGCATCATGCCGTCGTAGTGATCGAGGGTGAACGACACGAGGGGAACCGGGCCGAGTACCGGGTACACCCACTTCTTGAGCCGGTACTTGTCATCGGAAGCTGTGCGCTTCTCTTTCAAGTGGGCCGGAAACTCCTTTGCGAGATCGCCCTTCGTCCACCGTTCCGCGAACTCCTGGAACGTCAGTCCGCCGCGCTTGGCCGAAGACTTGATCTCCTCACCGGCGGCGTACCCCTTCGCGAGCTTGACGAACGCGGCTAGTCGTTCGCCCTGCTCCGTCGCTAC
>DATBBD010000504.1:0-7309 GCA_036271175.1 Polyangiaceae bacterium
GCGATTTCCGGCGCCGGGTGATCGGGAACGACGCGAAGGTCGTCGCCGAATGACACGACCTTGTCCCGCGAGGTCATGCGCGCGACGAGCCGCGCCGGCTCGGTCGGCGATGCCGAGACGGACAGCAGGAGCACCCGGTGCGGGTCCTTCGGGTTGCTCTCGTCTACTTTGACGCGCGCGATCGCGTCGAGGTCCGTCGTGAGCAACCCGACGCGCGCGACACCCACGAAATGTCCCGCGCCGTCGGTGACCGGCCTTTGCACGCTGAGGATGACGCGCGGCTCGGCACGAGAGTGATCGAGCTCCGCAAAGTGGAGATCGCTCCAGAGTGTGCGACCGCGATTCGTTTCGGACGCGAGCACCGAAAACGTCGGATGGTCGGTCGGATCGGTCGCCGCGCCAGCGGAGACCAGGGACGCGCCCGCGAACGCGTTGTCGTTGCCGCGCTCACGGAGAAACGCCTCGAACGAGCCATCGGTTTGACGCACGATCCGCGTGTCGAGTCGCCCCTCGGGCGTGCGGAACACCGAGAGCTGGAATCGACCCTGTGGGTCGAGCCGCGCGTCGCCGTTCGCGTCGTAAGCGAGGAGCGTCGCCCGCGTGAAGGTCACTTCTTCGAGGTGCGGCGCATCGGCGAGCTGACCGAACAACGCAACCTCGAGCGCGCCGAGGTTGTCCGGCGAAATCGCGCCGGAGTGAATGTCGCGCTCGACATCGTCGAGGGCGTCTTCGGCGTGACGGAGCGCGTTCGTGACTTGTTCCTCGACCCGGTGCGCGGCGCTCAGCCGGAGCCGCTCGGAGGCCGCGAGGATTTCTCGGCGCGAGTGCTGGAGAAAAGCGAACACCGCGAGTGCGACCACCAAGCCGATCGCCAGCGCGGCCCCCGCGAACAGCTCGCGCAGCGTCAACCGTCGCATCGTTCCGCGCGGCTTCGGGCGGAGCGCCACTGAGAGAACACGAGTAACGGTACGCCGAAAATCGGTCGTTGTTACACCGGATACATCGCTCTCGAACTTTGCCCACGGCGTTGCAGGCGCGCCGCGCGGACCCCGCGCTACCGCACGGGGCCGGCAACGCCGGTTCGCCGGCCTTTTCGCCGTCGCAACCCCGAGACCATGGCCACCGCGCCGCAAATTGCGGCGTATGAGAAGGGTCGCGCCGTGCCCTTGGAGGTCGTCATTCGACATCCGGCGCCCGACGCGTTCGCGGAGCTCGTCGCCGCGTCGTTGGGGTCCGTTGAGCCGCCATCTTTCGCGCACCGCGTGGAGTCCGGCGCGTTCGCGGCGCATTCGTTTCCCGTCCGGCAATCGTCCTTCTTCGCGCACGTCGCGACGGAGCGTCCGTTTGCGGGCGAAGCGCCGTTTGGCGGGCGGGTGACGAGGTTAGAGCCGTCGGGCGCAGGCGAGCCGGCTTCGCGCGGCGCTGCTGCGTCTTGGGCCATGGGTAGGGGCACCATCGGCGGCGCGCCGTCGACGCGGGCTCGGTCGCGCACGACTGCGTTCGCGTCGTCCGTTGTCGCGTCGTTCGTGTCGGCGTCGAGCGGGCTTCCGGTGTCCGGTCCAATACTGGCGTCGCGCGCGAACGCGAGGAGTTCGCCCGAAGTACCGTTGAACACGTCGAGGTCGACCGCGGTGGAAATGCCCGGGGCCCGACCGTTGCCGCTTCGTTGCCAGAACGTCCACGCCGTCCACGATGCGGGAAGCGCCGGACACGACACGCCGTAGTCGGCGACCCAGAGCGGATACACGCCGCCCGCGTCGCTCTCGAGTCGGTTCCAGAACGACGCGACGCTGTAGATGAGCGGCCGCTTTCCGGTGCCCGCTTCGACCTGCGCGAGCCAGATTTCGGCACGTGCGGCGAGCTCGGATGCGGCCAAGCCGCTGGTCGTTTCCAAGTCGAGCGCGACGGGCAGATCGCGCACGCCGAGCTTACCGACGGCGTTCACGACGAGGGTGGCCTGAGCCGCGGCGTCTTCGTCCGGTTCGAAAAATTGATATGCGCCTCGGACGAGCCCGGCCTTGGCGATGGCGGACCAATTCTCGGCGAAGCGATCGTCGGGATGGTCGATTCCGTCGCTGATTCGTGCGATGGCGAACCCGAAGCCTCCCGTAGTGAGCTCGTCGAAATCGACCGCGCCTTGATAGTACGAGACGTCGACGCCGAGCACCGTGTTCGCGCCCGCGCACACGTCGAGTGCGGCCCGCGAAGCACCGAGTCGGTCCGTCTCGACCGGCTCACACGCGCTGCTCGTCGCGAGAACCGTGACGCCGAGCGCCGTCCGAAATGCAGGGCTCCGGCGGAGCGGCGCGAGCGCATGCGTTCGCGACGGCGGGATCGGGCGCGGCGAGACCATGCTCACCATCGGGCGAGCGCGCGTCGAGTTGCGTCGGCGGGCGCGCCTCAGACGGTCTCGCCGTTCGAGCGGCGCTGGCAAGCGGTCTCGAGAAAGTCGATCACCAGCGCGGTCCATCCCGTCTGATGGCTCGCGCCGAGCCCACGGCCGTCGTCGCCGTGGAAGTATTCGTAGAACAACACCAGATCGTCGAACTGGGGATCGTCCGCGTAGCGTCGATCGGCGCCGTGACAGGCTCGCGAACCGTCTTCGCGTTTCATGAATAGCTGCGTGAGTCGCCGCGCCAGCTTTCCGGCAACCTCGTACAGGTTCAGAAACGTGCCGGAACCCGTCGGGTACTCGACCGTCAGCGAGTCGCCGTAGAAGTGGTGATAGCGCTCGAGCGCTTCGACGAGGAGGTAGTTCACGGGAAACCACACCGGGCCGCGCCAGTTGGAGTTTCCCCCGAAAAGGTCGCTGTCCGACTCGCCCGGCGCGTACGCCACGGAGCGCTCGCTGCCCTCGAGTTTCATGACGAACGGGTGCTCCAGGTGAAATCGACTGAGCGAGCGAACGCCGTGCGGCGATAGAAATTCGGCCTCGTCGAGCACGTAACGGAGCACGCGCACCAGACGATCGCGCGACGGCACGGCGAAGAGCCGCCTGGCGACCTTGCCGGGGCTCGCCGGGCGGTACGAGATGTGCCGCGCGAGATCGGGGCGATGCTCGAGAAACCAGTCCATCCGCTTCTTGAAACCGGGCAGGCGCGCGATGCGTTCGTCGTCGATCACCTCGACGATGAAGAGCGGAATGACCCCCACCATCGAGCGGGTCCGTACCCGCGTGGTCTGCCCCTCTAAATTCAGGCGGTCGTAGTAAAACCCGTCGACGTCGTCCCAGAGCCCGGTGCCGCCGAGGGTGTTCATCGCGTCGACGATCGCGATGAAGTGCTCGAAAAATTTCGACGCGAGGTCTTCGTAGACCGGGTCGTGGTTCGCGAGCTCGAGCGCCATCGACAGCATCGTGCCCGCGAAGAACGCCATCCACGCCGTTCCGTCCGCTTGCTCGAGATAGCCGCCCGCGGGCAGCGGCTTCGAACGATCGAACAGCCCGATGTTGTCGAGACCAAGGAAGCCGCCGGAAAACAGGTTGTTCCCCTCGCTGTCCTTCCGGTTCACCCACCAGGTGAAGTTGAAGAGCAGCTTTTGGAACACCTTCTCGAGAAACGCGATGTCGCGGTGCCCGCGACTGCCGGTCATCTTGTACACGCGCCAGGCGGCCCAGGCGTGCACCGGCGGATTGACGTCGCCGAAGGCAAACTCGTAGGCGGGCAGCTGGCCGTTCGGGTGCATGTACCATTCGCGCAACAGGAGCAGGAGCTGACCCTTGGCGAACTCGGGGTCCAGGCGCGCCGTCGGGATCATATGGAACGCGAGATCCCACGCCGCGAACCACGGGTACTCCCACTTGTCCGGCATGGAGAGCACGTCACGGCTGAAGACGTGACGCCATTCACGATTGCGCCCGCGTTTGCGAACGGGCGGCGGCGCCGGTTCTTTCGGATCGCCGTCGAGCCAGTCGCGAACGACGTAGTGATAAAACTGCCGCGACCAGATGAGCCCGGCGTACGCTTGCCGGAGCACGTTGCGTTCGTCGGGCATCGCGCCCGCCGGAAGCAAGGCGTCGTAAAACTCGTCCGCTTCGTACTTTCGAAGGGCGATGGTATTTTCGAATCCCTTGCCGAAGGGTTCGTCGGCGGTCACCGGTCCGAGCACGAGGCGCATCCGGACCGTCGTCGAACCGTGCGCAGGGACGACCCGGCGATAGTGCCCTGCGGCTTTAGTTCCCCGCTCGAGCGGGTTCACCGCGTTCGGGACGTTCCACACGACGTGCTCGTGGAACCCGTCCTTCTTGTACGGCGTGGCCGAGGCGAAGTCGAAGAGGCGCTCGGCGTTGGTTTCGTTCTCGGTGAAGAGCAGCTCCGGCGTCTCGGTGTCTTCGAAGAACAGACGGACGTCTCCGAAGGCGTCGTGGTAGCCGCGGATGCAAAAGAGCCCGTCGCGAGCGAGCTCGGGCTTGGCGCCGTAACCCTCTTCCGTCTTCCCCCAGCTCCACGTGTTGCGAAACCAGAGCGTCGGGAGCAAGTGAATCGCGGCGTCGACCGGCCCGCGATTGGCGACCGTGACGACGATGAGGATGTCTTCCGCCGACGCCTTCGCGTATTCGACGGTGACGTCGAAATAGCGCCCGTCATCGAATACGCCGGTGTCGAGCACCTCGTACTCCGGGTCTCGACGGGTGCGGCGCCGCGACTCGGCGAGGAGCTTGTCGTACGGATACGTCTCGTGCGGATACTTGTAGCGAGCCTTCAGGTACGTGCTCGTGGGCGTCGCATCGAGATAGTAATAGAGCTCCTTCACGTCCTCGCCGTGATTGCCCTCGGTCCCGTTGAGCCCGAAGAGGCGCTCTTTCAGGATCGCGTCGTGTTCGTTCCAGAGGGCGAGCGCGAAGCAGAGCCGCCCTTGTCGATCGCTGATGCCGAGCAGGCCGTCCTCGCCCCAGCGATAGGTGCGACTGCGAGCGTGATCGTGCGGGAAGTAATCCCAGCACGCGCCGTTTACCGAGTAGTCCTCGCGAACCGTGCCCCACTCGCGCTCGGAGAGGTACGGTCCCCAGCGCTTCCAATTCGCCTCTCGCCGCGCGTCTTGGATGAGACGCCAGCCTTCGGCGGTCGTGCTCACGGCCTGTCTTCCGGACGTCATGCGATCCGCCTCGTCAACCACGCTCGCGCGTTTGCTCGGCGTCTTCGAGATGCTCGAGGCGCGCGTTGGTTTCGGCGCGGAACTCGCCCAGCTCGCGCAAGATCGTCTCGATGTTCACTTCGTTTTTCAGGTTTACCTTGAAGTCGGTATCGGACTGAGCCCGGTCCTTCAACCCTTGTCGGTTCTGGCTCATGACGATCAGTGGGCCTTGCAGCGCGACCAGGATGGCCAGGAGCAGGTTGTAAAAGACGAACGGATAAGGGTCGAAGGGATCTCTCGCGAAGTGGCCCAGATTGATCACGACCCAGCCGACGGTCAGGACGCCGAGAGCGATGATGAACGCCCAGCTCCCGTTCAGCTCGGCGACTTTGTCGGCGAGCCGATCGCCCCAGGTGAGGTTCTTGTCGAGCTCTTGAACGACGTTCTTCGCGGCGCGGTCGGAGAGCAGCGCGTTGGTCTCGCGGAGCGCCGTCGTCATGGTGCGCAAGATCGCCATCGCGGCGCGCGGGCGTCGCTCGAGATAGTCCGACAACGTCGCCGCGCTCAGCTCGAGCACCAAGATGTCCGTCGTCGCGAGCGCGCTCGCCGAGCGCGCTTTCTTGTCGAACAGCGACAATTCCCCGAAGTATTCGCCGCGCGTGACGTCCTTCAGCGAGATGCGTCGCGAGTCCTCGCCCGGCAAGTGGATGTTCACGTGCCCCGACGCGACGATGAACATCGTCGTGCCCGCGTCGCCCAGGTTGAAGATCGTCTCGCCCGCCGAAAATCGTCGCTCGTTCACGCTCCCGGCGAGCGCAGTGAGATCGTCTTCGGCCAGCCCTTCGAACAGGGGAATGCCGCGGAGAAGTTCCGTTCGTTCCACGGTCACCTCAGTATCACGAGGGCGAAGCGTACCCCGAAGAAAGGGCGCGCTCCCAGTCGACGCGGCCGCGCGATCGGGCGAGCGCCGCCATGCTTCGATGATCGTACGGCACGGCGACGAGCTCCGCCTTCCAATCGGCGCCACTCCGTTCGACGATCGCGTAGCGCGCGTTCGGCGAGCCGCTCTCCATCACGTGCGGGTGCGGCCGCGTCGCGAGATACGCCGGTTGACCGACGCTTCCCGGATTTACGAGGAGCTGCCCGCGCGGCGATCGCATGATCCGCGGCGAGTGAGTGTGCCCGCAAACGACCACTGGTGCGGTCACGCCGTCCAGGCGGTCCTCGATCTCCGCCGGGCTCGCTGGACGCGTGTGGAACCCCGTCGGCGTGTCGAGGAAGTATTCGACGTCGCTTCGTGGCGTGCCGTGACACAAGAGAACGTGTTCGTCGAGCGCGAGCTTAGACGTCAGCGTTGCCATCCACGCGAACGTCGCGTCGTCGAGGAGGCCGTGCGCGTAAGCGTCCGCGTCACTGGGTGCATGTGCGAACTCGAGCAGCTGGCGCTCGTGGTTCCCCGCGAGATGGATCCAGTCGGTCGCCATCAAGTACTGGGCCGTTTCGCGCGGTAGCAAGGGCCCCGATAGGCCGTCGCCCAGATTCACCACGCGATCGACGCCGCGTCGTTCGAAGTCGGCAACGACCGCTTCGAGCGCGGGCAGGTTGCCGTGAATGTCGGAGACGATCGCGAGGCGCACGAAGACCCGGGCGACGAGGGTACCCGGAGCGATTGCCGGGTGGAACCCGAGGTTCGTCGGGCGGTCGAATCTCTCGGGCGCCTCGGAAACGACGCTGCGCTCGCTCGACATCGACAGGGTGACCGTGCATGATGAAAAGTCAGAGGTAGCGAGGTGCCGGAGCGCGGCTTGCTTGAACGGCTCGATACGGCCGAGCACAACGGGGGTCGCAGCGGCGGAGCGCGGTCTTTGGCCTCGGCCGTCGCAGTGGCGCTCGCCGCGATGGTCGGCGCTGGGTGCGCGTCGGACACGGGCGTCGTGTTTTCGCTCCCGAACGGGAGCGGCGGCCGAGTCGACCGGGAAGCGGGCGCGTCCGGAGGCACGGGCGGCGACGCGGGCGCGTCGGGTGGCACCTCGGGCACGGGAGGCGTCATCTCCGGTGGCAGCGGCGGCGCTTCCACTGGCGGTCGCGATGCCGGGACCGGCGGTGTGGTTGCGTCGGGCGGCGGTGCTTCGGGCAGCGGGGGCACGCAAACCGAAGGCGGAGCTAACGGAGGCGTGTCGGGGACCGGCGGCAGCGGTGGCGCGTCCGGCAGCGGCGGCGCGTCCGGCAGCGGCGG
>DATBBD010000505.1:0-3535 GCA_036271175.1 Polyangiaceae bacterium
GGCGAGCGGCCGCACATCATCAAGTGCCCCGCGACCGGCGAATTCGTTCTCTACGCGCACTCTGCCGACGAGACGTACCAGGCCGACAAGGAAGTGGTGTACGCGACGTCGAGCATCGTCAATCAGCCGTACACGTTCCGAGGTTCACTGCTGAGCGCCACGGGAGCGATTGCCGCGCATAGCGACATGAGCGCGCTCACCGACGGCGCGAATGCCTACGTCGCGACCGAGAGCGGATGGGTCTACACCCTCGCAACCGACTGCCACAGCTGGGTGTCCGCGAAGCAGTACGACGCGGTCAACGGAACGACGAGCGGGAGCGAAGCTCCCACGGTATTCAAGGCGGGGAACACCTATTACTGGATTGGCTCGGACAAGACCGGGTGGCGAGCCAACGACGATTTCTACTCCACCGCGCCGGCGATGACCGGGCCGTGGACGTATCGAGGTTACGTCGCGCCGGAAGGGGCGAAGACGTGGATGAGCCAGACGACGTGGGTCGAGCCCGTCGTGGGCACCGAGGGGACCATCTATCTATTCTGGGGCGATCATTGGGACGGCGACCAGGACACCGCCGCGCCGGGAAAGCACAACGATCGAACGACGTTCGTGTTCCAGCCGCTCGTGTTCGACGGGATGGCGATCTCGATGCCGACTTACGAAGTCACCTGGAAGCTCGACGTCGGCGCCGGTACCTGGTCGCCGTGAAGGCGACCCGAAGCGACTTGACCCAAACCCGACGCGGCTCTTCACTTGAGCCATGCCGTACGCCGAAGGACGGACGTTCCACGACGCCGACGCGCACATCATGGAGCTGCCAGGGTGGCTCGCGTCGTACGCCGACCCGAAATTCCGAGACCGCATCCCGAAGTTTTCGCTCGAGAGCAGCGGGCGCCGCGCCAAAGTCGACGAGATGATCGCGCGCGGCGTTCACCGCGCCGGCAATGCCGACGAGCGGCGCGCGCACGAAATCGAGCTCATGACGCGAAAAGGTTGGGACGCCTACGGCGCGTTCCACCCTGAAGATCGCTCGCGCGCCTTGGACGAGCTCGGGTTCCGTTCGCAGCTCCTCTTCTCGACGTTCGGCGCGCTGCAATCGGAGACCGCCGCGGACATCGACGTCAGCTACGCCGCGTCGCGCGCGCTCTCCCGCGCGATGGTCGATTTCTGCAAAGCCGATCGACGGCTCTTGCCCGTCACGTTCGTCCCGCTCACCGTGCCGGCGCTCGCGATCGCCGAGACGCGGTTCGCGCTCGACCACGGCGCCAAAGGCGTTACTATCTCGCCACTTCCGCCGAAGACGCACTCCATCACGCACCCGTCGCTCCATCCGCTCTACGCCATGCTCGAAGAGCGCGGCGTGCCGCTCCTGTTCCACGTCGAAGGCGACGCGCCGAAAAAAGTCGCCGAAGGGTTCTCGAACAACGGCTGGGACGGCCAGACCGATTTTCACGGCGGCGGCGAGAACTTCACCGGCCTTCTCTACATGGCCGTCAGTCAATGGACCGAGATCGCGCTCGCGTCGCTCATCTTCGACCAGGTGCTCGAAAAATTCCCGCGTCTCAAAGTCGGCGTCATCGAGCTCGGCGCGGTCTGGGTTCCCGCGTTCCTCGAGCGCCTCGAAATCGTCAAAGACACCTTCGGTCGCACCGAGAGCCGCATCGGCAATCTGTCGCTCCGGCCTACCGACTACATGCGTCGCCAAGTCCGCATCACGCCGTACCCCACCGAACACGTCGGCCACCTCATCGAACGGTGCGGCCCCGAGCTCTTCATGTTCTCGTCCGACTACCCCCACGTCGAAGGCGGAAGAAATCCCCTCAAGCGCTTCGAATCGTCGCTCGCCCATCGAAGCGAATCGGAAAAAGAACGGTTCTACTCGACGAATTTCGTCGAGCTCATGGCCGGCGCGGGGTGATGTCTTCCCCCCGGGTCCCCGCCGCACCGGTCCACGTTCCGCGCTCTCGTTCTACGCCGCGAGCGCGATGGCGCCGACGGTTTGCTGGGTGCGGCGGAACGCGCCGGGCGGTACGTGGTGGTGGCGTTTGAAGGCGCGGTTGAAGGCGTACTCGGAGTCGTAGCCGACGGCGGCGGCGACTTCGGCGAGCGTGGAGTTTGCGTCGCGGAGGAGCGCGGCGGCGAGCTCCATACGGCAGCGGATGAGATAGCGGAGCGGCGAGACCCCGGCGACGCGCGCAAAGTGGCGTGCGAACACCGGACGCGACGTGCCGACGGCCTTGGCGAGCTTGGAGACGGTCCAGCGCTTCGAGGGCTCTTCCTGCATCAAGCAGACGGCTTTCCACGCGCGGGCCTCGTCGAGGTCGAGCTGGGCCCTTCGCGCGCCGCCGAGCACGCCGTCGCGCGCGTCGTTGCCGATGGTCGAGCGCCCGCTCGTCAATAGGTAGAGGCGCAACGTCTGCGAAAGCGCCAGGACCAGCGCCGGATCGGCGCCGTCCTGCGAGAGCTCTTTTTGCAGGAGGCCGCGCACCAACGAAGCGGGGGAACCTTCCGCCGGCTCGAGCGATATCAGGCGATCGGCGGCGGCGAGCAGGTCTCGAAGGCGCGGCGACTCCATGGCCAAATCTTGCTCCCCGTCCACCCGTTCGTCCACCCCCTCGCGCGCCGGCCAACGCCCGACGGATCGCGTCGGACAAAACTTCGAGCGTCCCGGATATGGCTCGGCCGGCGGCCGAGCGTCATGAAGGAGGTATGCGCGATCTCGAAGAGCCGCCCGATTCATCCCCCGAGCCCCATTCGCGCCCGGCGCGCAATCCGTCGAAGCTCGTCGCGGAACATCTGTTCGCGGCGCGCACCGTGCTCGTATTCGGCGAAATCAACTCGGCGCTCGCGGCGTCCGTCACGGCACAACTCTTGGCGCTCGCGGAGGTGAGCAACGAACCGATTCGCGTGCTCGTCAATTCGCAAGGCGGTCACGTGGAATCCGGAGACACCATTCACGACGTCGTTCGTTTTATTGCCCCCGAGGTCATTATGGTGGGCACCGGGTGGGTCGCGAGCGCCGGTGCGCTCGTCTATGCCGCCGCGGAGCGAAAGAACCGCGTCGCGCTTCCGAACACGCGGTTCCTGTTGCATCAGCCGCTCGGCGGCATCGGCGGGCGCTCGTCCGACATCGAGATCGAGACGCGGCAGATCCTCGCTATGCGCGAGCGACTCAATCGCCTCTTCGCGCGCGCCACCGGGCAATCGTACGACAAGGTATGCGTCGACACCGAGCACAACCACTGGATGACCGCGGAAGAAGCAAAGAGCTACGGCCTGGTCGGGCGCATCGTCGAGCGCGCATCGGAGCTGACGGCTTGATCTGAAACGGGCCGCCGATCGATGATGCAGTGAGTGCCCCCCGAGAGACTTCGCGAGCGCCTGTTCCGGTTCGCGCGGGCATTGGTCGTCGGAAGCGGCGCGACGCTCGTGGACTTTTCGATCTTCACGACGTGTATTCGTCTCGGGGGCGTCGCGCCGACCGTCGCGCGACTCCCGGCGCTCATCGCGGGGGCTTCGGTGCAGTTCGCCGGGA
>DATBBD010000506.1:0-2293 GCA_036271175.1 Polyangiaceae bacterium
GAGTCTTGATCAGGAAATACGATGTCGTTCAGGACGGCGCCGTTGCCGAGATCGACGGCTACGAACTCGGTCGCCGTCGCGTAGTCGGTCAATCCGGCGAGCGCGACGCGGGACGCCGCGCCGCCATCGGCGCGAACCGGACACGCCGGCGGGACCGGGCCGGCGTCGTTGCTCGCGTCAGGGGTGCCGCCGTCTTTGCCGCCGGTGCTCGTCGCGCCGCCGCTGCTCGCCGTGGTTCCGCCGGTCGCAACGCCGCCGTCTTTGCCGCCGGTGCTCGTCGCGCCGCCAGTGGTGCTCGTCGCGCCGCCGGTGCTCGTCGCGCCGCCGGTGCTCGTCGCGCCCCCGGTGCTCGTCGCGCCCCCGGTGCCGGTCGTGCCGCCCGTGCCGGCGTCGACTCCGCCGTCCGAAGACGACGAAGCGCTGTCGTTGCTGCACGCCGGAAGTGCGACGGCTGTGACCAGCAAAGTTGCCGGAGCAGCGAAGCGAATCAGGGAATTTGCGAATGAGTGAATGAACGAAGATCGTACGATTGCCATGTCAGTCTCCTTCTGCCGCTTTCCACGACGGCGCCGGAGGACCCGGGCTTCGTCTTCCCAGACGAAAAACCCCTCGACCAAAAAGGACCGAGGGGCGCAAGAACTCAACGAGTTCGACGTCCACCCGTTTCCTCGCGGGCCGAGCTGCCTGACCGCTTCGCTAGGTCTCCTGGCTGATGGGTTTCGAGTTTCCTCGAGAGTGACCGCCTTCCCCGAACTCGTCGTTCGAGTGGCATCGGATCACCAATCCCATTCACAGTGGCGGGACCGCGCCGGCTTTTCACCGGACTTCCCTTTTATGTCCTGACGGACAGCGAACGGCCTTTTTTCGAGCGGGGGCTACCTCATGCGCCCGGCCATACCACGACTAGTCAGCCGCGCGCGGAGAGATTCGGCGGCGCGTTTCACTCACGCACCCGACGAACTAATAGCGGCCCAGATTTCTGGGAGGCAGGCCTATGGTTGGGTCGACTTTGAAGCGTCGCGCGAGCGAGACCGCGCCGTCGTCGCCGACGGTGAATTGCTCGAGGACGCCGCCTTCCGTTTCGGCGTCGGCGACCAGGCAGGTGCGATTGGACAGTTCGCAACGGACGTCGCCGAACGAGAACGGTGTCGTCTTGGTCTGGAGCACCACAGGGCCTGCGGCGCCGCTGCGCACGTTCACCGACTGCACGCGATCCGGCGCGAGCACCGTGGTCCGGTCGCTCGCGAGGATCCCGCTGGTGACCACGAGGATCGTGTCCGGCCCGCTCCACTCGAGCGTGTACACCTGATCGATGCCCAGCGACTTCGAGGTGAGTCGTTTCGTTTCGGTCAAAGCGTCGCCGACCGAGATGACGATGAGCCCCGCGTCGGGAAAACCGTCCGCGGGGTCCTCCTCGTAGTCGCCGCTGCATCCGAGGGCGAGCTCGCGGCCGTCCGGTGAGACGGCGATGTTGGCGCAGCTCGTCATCCCCGCGAACACCAGGGTCTGCGTGATGGCGTTCGTGTCCGGGTCGATGGTGACGATGCGGGCATCGACATGCTTCGTGTAATCGGCGCTGAATCCGTCGGCGGTGACGCGGAGCTTGCCGCCCGCGATGACCGCCCGATCCGCGTGCGGGTAGAACCCGGTAGGCTCACCGGCGAGCACCGGCGTCATGTCGATGCGCCCGGTGATTTTCGGTACCGACGGATCGATGACGAGCACGTCGTTGCCGCCGTCGAAGGGCTGCTTTCCCGACGCGAGGTTCGGTTCGAAGCGCGGGACGAAGGCTTTGTTCGCCGTGTAAGGGACGTAGTCGTGCGGATTGGAATAGAAGCCAGTGGCCACCGAGAGTTGCGCGCGCACGGTCGCGGTCTCGAGATTCACCCAGCCGAGCACCGACAGCTTTCGATCGATGAGCACGATTTCATCGCCAGGGACGACCATCGTCGGAGGCACGACGTCTCCGCTGAGTGCTTCGGAGAGTCCCGGCTTCGCGCTCGACGACGAAATGAACGAGCTGCTCGCGACCTGGTCGTCGTTCGAGACGAGGGTCACGTTCGTCGATTGGTAGTCGGTGTCGATCACGACGTAGCCGCGCGCCGCCGGCCCCGCCGGTACCGGGCCGGAATCGCCGGCATTTCCCGCGTTTCCGGAGTCGCCCGGGTTCCCTGCGTCGCTCGGCGACGGTGCCGACGCGTCGGGCTTCGGCAGATGAATGCCGCCCGTGGGCGTGCCGACGGGACTGACGCCGCAGGAAGTCGAAAGGACGAGAACGGCGAAAGGGCAGTTC
>DATBBD010000507.1:0-1973 GCA_036271175.1 Polyangiaceae bacterium
AGCGTCGAAATGCGCGCGACGAGCAGCTCGACGAGCGACTCCGCGCTCATCGGATCGAAGACGGAGCGCGCTCTCTCTCGCGGCGGCGGCGGCAGCGGCGCCGGTTGCGGCAGCGGCGAAATGTCCTCCGCGAAGCTCGGCAGTTTCCCCGACGAAGCCGGCACAGGCGGCTTCTTGCTCGGCACCGGCGGCGGCCTTTTCGGAAGCGGCGGCTTCGAAGGCGCAGGCGTCGGCACGCTCGCCTTCGGAAGCGGCGGCGGGATCGATTTTTTTCCAGGAAGCGGCGGCGGGATCGTCGATTTCTTCGGCGGGGCGGGCGCGAGCTCTTGCGCGCTCGGCAGCACCATCTCCGACGTCGGCACCGCCTTCATCATCTTCGAGGGCGGCTCGCCCGACGCGATCTGAAGCGTGCGAACTTGTTCGTCGATGTCCCAACCTTCGTCCGTCAGCGCGAGCAGGTTGTCGATCGAGCTCGCGTCCTCGGCGAGCATCGACTTCGGCTCGGAGGGCAGCGCAGCCGGCACCTTCACCGGCGGGACGGGAGGCGGGACCGTCTTCGACTTCGGGAGCGGCGGCGGACGAGACGACTTGGCCGGCACGCGGGCGATGGTACCCTGAAATCGTGAGACCTCGCGCGTTCTTGCTTTGCGCGTCCGTCTCGATGCTCGCGGCCTCGTGCTCGCTGCTCGTCACGTTCGTCGACGTCGACGGCGGCCTCGACGCGACCGCCGACGCGCCAATCGACGTCGTGATCGAAGCGGGCGACGCGAGCGACGCGGGCATCGACGTCTACGACGCGTCGAAGATCTGCAAAGGCGAGAGCGACGGCTGGTACTGCGGCTTCAACGGCCTCAACGGTTCACCACCGCCGGACTGGCTCGTCCACTGCGTCGACGCCGCGCCGATCGTTCGCGTCTGCGACGCCGGCTGCCTCGCGTTTCCTTCGGGGACGTCCGATCGCTGCGACGAGTGCCCGGGCTTCGCGAACGGAGACTATTGCGGCTCGCAGTTCTCGACGTACGCCGCCGACAACGGACCATTTCTGATCTCGTGCGGCCAGGGCATCGCCGCGATCCAAGTCAAATGCGCGAACGGGTGCCAAGCGGGCCCCGGCGACGCGAGCTGCAAATGAAGATCAACCCTCCCGCCGAAAAAGCGCGCCTCATCGCGCTGCTCCTTTCGGGAACGGCCGTCTGCTTCGCGATCGCGTTCGGCTTCTGCATCCGCAAATGGTGGGCGCTCACGCACGGTTCGCTCGCCTTCTTCGACGCCGCCGACGCCGCCCCTTTCTTCTGGGTGATGGGCGCGCTCCTCCTCTTGTTGATCGCCGTCATCCTCCGCATCATGGCCGGCATCTGCGAGCTCGTCTGGCTCGAGCGCGCGTGGTCGAACTTGCCCATCGAGCACCGCCGCGTCGGCCCCATCGACAACGTCACGCCCATCCACATCTTCGGCATCGCGTTCATCCCCGTCGTCGCGTGGTTCTGGAAGCTCGCTCTCGTCCGCGCGGTGGTGAAATCTCTAGAGCTCGTTCGGAAAGACGTCGGCTTCCGCGCCCCCATCCCCCGTCACCTCGGTCAGACCGCGTGCATCCTCGGATGGCTCCCGCCGCTCAACCTCTACGTCGCCCCGTTCCTGTGGGAGATGTTCGCCCGCCGCATCGACGCCGTGTGCTTGGAGCTCGCGCAGAGAAATCCGGCAGAAAACCCCTAAGACGGCGCAGAACGTTCGGATCCGAACATGCCGACCCGCCCGGCGCGCCGTTCGGCCGGGCGGCCACCACGTCAGAACGTTCGGATCCGAACGTTCGGGTCGGCGTCCCGGGTTCTCGCCTCGATGCCGAATGTTCGGATCCGAACATTGAGGTCGCCGGGTGGCGCGCCGTTTGGTCGGGCGGCCACAGCGTCGTTCGTTATTCGAGATGATAGTGAGCAACCGGAGACATTCCTGACACTTCAGACCGGAGACATCCC
>DATBBD010000508.1:0-5912 GCA_036271175.1 Polyangiaceae bacterium
CGTCGCCATTACTGCTACAGCCCCCGAGACCGAGAACGAGCGAGCTCAATGCGGCAAAGGACACGAAAAGTTTCGACATGGGCACGACCCTTCCCCTGCCTCTACGTCGGCAGGGCTCCGTTGATCACAAACTAGCCAGGAAATTGTGCGGGCGCCACGCTTTGGACCGCGGCAAAAGACCCCGATTTTCAGAGCGCTGACAGCCTACCAGCCGCTCGCGCGTTCGCACCGCCGATGCCGGCCAGCGGCCACCACGCTGATGGACAAGTGGCACTCACGCCGTCTTCCGGTCGGCTGAAATATCAGGTCCGGACGAGGCTTCGGCGCGCAACGTTCACCGGCGGCCGGCATTGTTCGAGTGATGCTAGAAGGAGCGGGTGTCGCCCTTCTGGACGCTCGTCCGTAGTGCTCGGCCGGCAGTCCGTCTGCGCCGGCGAATGAATGGCCCGTTACGTCCGACTTGGGACTCGACCTTCGAGACGGTGGCGGAGTTGTTCCACCAGGGGTCGCGTCGGATCACCCGGTTGACCGTCGACGCACAGCGGCGTGCGACCGGCACGGTCGTGCTCGGGTTTCCGTCGTCACCGCTTTACAAGGAGACGCGATTCGAAAAGGTCGACGCCGGGGGCGTCCCTGCCGAGTGGTTTCGTCGCGCCGACGCCGATGGCGGGCGCGTCATTCTGTTCTTCCACGGCGGCGGCTACGGGCTCGGCTCGATCGACACCCATCGCGATCTCCTCGCACGCGCTTGCCGCGCGGCGCGCGCGACGGCGCTCTCCGTCGAGTATCGGCTCGCGCCCGAACATCGGTTCCCCGCGCAGCTCGAAGACGCACTCGCGGCGTATCGCTTCTTGCTGGCGGAGGGCACGCCCCCGAGCCGGATCGTCGTCGCCGGAGACTCCGCTGGCGGCGCTCTGGTGTTGTCGTTGCTGGTGAAGCTGCGCGACGACGGAGAACCTCTCCCCGCCGCGAGCGTGTGCTTGTCGCCGTGGGTCGACCTCGAAGTGCTCGGCTCGACCATCGATGCCAACGACCGCTACGACTACATCAGCCGTCGCGCGCTGACTCAATACAGTAAGCGGTTCGTCGACGACGCCGATTTACGTAACCCGCTCGCCGCGCCCCTCTACGCCGACCTCCACGGTTTGCCGCCGCTTCTCATCCAGGTCGGCTCGGCCGAGACGCTCCTCGACGATTCCCTGCGCATCGCGAGCCGCGCGCGCGACGCCGGCGTCGACGTTCGGCTCCGCGTCTGGGAGGACATGATTCACGTCTGGCAGCTGTTCGCGTTCATCGCGCCGCAGGGGAGCGCGGCGATCGAAGAGATCGGCGCCTACGTCCGCGAGCACGTGCCGGGAGCAAGCATGCGGGCACCCGCGTCGGCAGGGGCGCCTTAGGTAGCGCGCACGAGCGACTTCTTTTTTGATACCGTGCTCGCATTGAAGCGGACTGCCCTCTTGGCGGTGCGCCGAATTCATCATTGTCGAAGGAGCGAGCACATGGCGGAAAGCGTGTACAAGGTCATCGAACTCGTCGGGACGAGCACCGTTTCTTGGGAGAAGGCAGCGGCAGCCGCCGTCAAGCTCGCGAGCAAGTCACTCCGAAATCTTCGGGTCGCGGAGATTTCGGAACTCGACATGCACCTCGTCGACGGAAACATCGCGTCGTATCGCGCGAAGGTGAAGGTGTCGTTCAAGTACATGGACGGGGCGGAACCTGCGGCGGAAGCCGAGTCGTCTCCCGTCGCGAAGAAGGCCGCGCCGAAGAAGAAGAAAGCGGCGGAGCCGATGGAGCTTCCCGCGGCCGCGCCCGCGAAGAAGGCGCGCAAGAAGAAGGCGTAGCTAGCTTTCGAGCCAGCAACGTCGATGAGCTCGCTGCGCGAGCGGTCCTGACGCGATGCGTCTCCGTTGGAACCGTTCGCGCGGTGCGCGTATCGCACCTTTGGCCGAGGCCGCATCCCATCGAAGACTCTGTACTTCGCGCGGTCCGGTTGTGACGTTCGTCTCGTCGGGCTAGTCTAATGTTGCGGTCGTTTTCCTTAATGGGTGACAGCAGCAAGATGCGCGTCGAGAAGTTCGTTGGTTTCGTCGGACTCCTAATCACCTGCTCGTGCGCCAATGGCGGCGAGCTCACCACGATCGGAAGTGGCGACGCCGGCCTCGGGTTCGGCGCGAATGGATTCGGTGGCTCCGCTGCGGGCGGCGCGGCGAGCGGCGGTGGGACGACGAGCTCCGGCGGTGGAACGACTGGAAGCGGCGGATTCACCAGCAGCGGTGGCGACACCGGTAGCGGTGACTCGAGCTCGAGTAGCGGCGGCACGACCGCGAGCGGCGGAACGACGAGCTCCGGCGGCGCGACCGCGAGCGGCGGAGCGACGAGCTCCGGCGGCACGACCGCGAGCGGCGGAACGACGAGCTCCGGCGGCACGACCGCAAGTGGCGGCGCGACGAGCACCGGTGGCTCCGGCGGCGACGGCGGCATCGCGTGCCCCGTTGGCCAAAAGGATTGCAGCGGCACGTGCACCTCGCCGACGCCGAATGTGGGCTGCGGCCTGACCGATTGCACGAAGTGCCCGAATGCCGCGCCGGCCAACGGCTTCTTGAAGTGCACGAACGGCGCGTGCGACTTCGATTGCTTCTCGGGTTACACGAAGAGCGGATCTGCCTGCACGTCGACGACCGGCGGGACCGGCGGCACGGGAGGCAACGGCAAATGCAGCGCGAGCAGCTGCCCGAGCTGCGGAATCCCATCGTTTGCTGCGTGCTGCACCGGGAGCAACAGCTGCGGGTGCGAGGAAATATTCTTCCCGGTCTGCGGCTGACGTCGAACAGCAGGCTCGCTGGCTCCGCTCGCGTGCACGGGCTAGAAAGCTCGCGCCGGCGCGAATGCCGGTCGGCGGGACGCTGGACAGCAGGCCGCTGCGATGGTGCGTTCGGCAATCGATCATGAGCGATCCCCGTGACAAGAGTCGGCCCGACCGCGAGCGCGGCCCCTTGCCCCGGAGCAATCTCCCTCGGCGCGATGCGGGGCGGCGCGGGCGGCGAGCCGTCGACGACGAAAAGGCGGAAGCGGAAGCGGCACCCGTTTCGCAAGCGATACCGGCATCGGTGGTTGAAGAGATGCCGCCTACGCCGCGAGTGTCGCCTGTGGTCGACCCGGGCGCCGAGGCGCCAGTCTCAACGGCAGCCGAGCCAGCCGTTGCCCCGCAGCTCGAAACGCTTCGCGGCGTCCCGAAGCTCGAGCCGACCCGCATCGAGAGCGCGGAAGTGATCGGCGAACGACCGACGCAGCTCGCGCCGAACGGCCCGAACTCGACGGCGACCGGCCCGAGCCAGACGACGCGCGACTCCGAGAAGCGACTGAAGCGCGTCGGCCTGTCGCGCGCCGACGGCAGCGCGGCCGAAGGCTCCGACGAGGCAGCCGGGCCGGGCAGCACGTACGTCGGTTACATCATCGACGAGCGGTATCGCATCGAGGGCGTCCTTGGTCGCGGCGGCATGGGCGTCGTCTACCGCGCGCGCCACGAGGTGATCGACAAGCTCGTCGCCATCAAGATCCTGTTGCCGACCGAGGACGGCGACGTCGTCGAACGCTTCGTGAACGAAGCGCGCGCCGCGACGGCGATCGGCAACGCGCACATCGTCGACACCGTCGACTTCGGCGCGCTCCCCGACGGCTCGACGTATTTCGTCATGGAGTACATCGAGGGACGCACCCTCGCGAAGATCATCAAAGCCGAAGGATTCATCGCGCCGGCGCGAGCCATCGGTATCGCCAAGCAGATCGCCGAGGGCATGAGCGCGGTGCACCGCGCCGGCATCGTTCACCGCGATCTGAAACCGGAGAACATTTTTCTCACGCCGCGCGAAGGCGAGGACGACTTCGTCAAGCTCGTCGATTTCGGCATCGCGAAGATGCAGCACGCCCAGCATCGGATCACGCGCGCGGGCACGATCTTCGGGACGCCGCACTACATGTCGCCCGAACAAGCCGCTGGCGCCGAAGTCGACGAGCGCGCGGACGTCTACGCGATCGGCGTCATTCTCTACGAGATGCTCGCCGGGCGCGTCCCGTTCGACGCGGAAAATCCGCTCGGCTTGCTCACTCAGCACCTCTACACGGATCCCTTGCCGCTCACCCGGCTCAAAGGGGCCCCGCAAGCGATCCCGCCGGGGCTCGACGCGGTGGTCTTGAAGTGTCTCGCGAAGAAGCCGGACGACCGGTACGGGTCCGCGGAAGAGTTGCTCCTCGACCTCGAGCGCGTCGAAGAAGGCACGCCGCCCCTCGCGCTCGCGGATCTCGTGGCGCGCGCCGAACGCACCGACGATCGCGAGCTCTTGGTCGCCGCGAAGCAGGGGTTGAAGGGCACGAGCGAATCGCGCTGGAAGTCGTGGCTCGCCGCCCTGGTCGCGTTCTTCCTCGTGGGCGCGGTCGCCGCGCTCTTGTCGTTTGGACACGACACCACCACGGCGCCCGCTCGCCAGGAGGCCGTGAACGCGGCGGCCCAGACCGCGCTGGTGGCGCCGGCCAAAGCGAAGTCGTCTCCGCCGAAGAAGCAGGTCGCCTTGGTGTTCTCGCCGATCGACGGCGAAGTCTTTCGCGACGACAAGAGCCTCGGCGGTATGCCGGTGACGGTCGCCCTCGCCCCCGGCGAAGTCGCCAACGTGGTGGTGCGGCGCGAAGGGTTCTATCCCGAGAAGGTGAAGCTCGACGGGTCGCGTCCCGTCGTGATCGTGCAGCTCCGACAAATTCCCGGCGTGAGACCGAGCGTCCCCGTCCCGTCGGCAGGCCCGATGGACGCGCTCCGGCACTCGAACACGTCGGAATCGATCGCCGCGTGGCTCAATGAGCGCGCGGCCCAACCACCGTCGCGCGCGGGTGCAGACGCCGGCGCTGGGGCGACTAGCGGCGGTCGCCGCGCCCCGAGCTCGGGCGCCACCGCGGCCAGCGCGGGTGCGGGTCCCTCGGGGGCCGTTCCCGTCGACCCGTCGGCCACGCCGCAAAGCGCCGCGCCAGGTGCCGCCACGGCGGTCGAATCGGCGACGCCGCCCGCCGCTGCGGGGACCCCTCCCTAAAATTCACGTCCGTTCGGAGCTGGCGCTCGAACCTAACGCCGCCGTCCGACCAGTAGCCCTTGGATTGACTACGCGCCGGCCGGCGGCCCCCGCCGTTGCTAGGTTCCCCGGCCCGTGACTGGCGCCGCACGAAGGCAAAGCCGTCGCGCGCACCAGGTCCCCGCGGCGAACACGCAGTCTCGCTCAGCTTCCCTACCCCCGGTGCCGCCGCGCGCCGCGGAAGGCCGATTTCGGCGGCACCCTCGTCGCGAACTTCTGTTGGGAAGATGAACCAGCATGACCTGCGCGTTCGAACTCGCATCGTTCGAGAGGCGCCCTCTCAAGCGCTCCCCGACGACGCCGTCGAGACCAGCTAGAGCAGAGTTCGTGCCACGCACACCTGCGGCGATTTCTCGGCCACAACGGAAATTCGCGTATTCTAGAGTGGACACTTCGGTCGAGAGAGGCCCGCACACCGTCCACTAGATTGCACAGTTCTTCTTCCCCCAGTGCCCGCTCCTGGTCATGATGTCGCTGATGTCCGTGGAGTCGAAGGACGAGCTCCGGCTCAGTCAAGAACGTGATCTCTATCTCGGGCTCCTCAACCTCAACGGCGAGACCGCCCTCGAACCCTTCCTGCGGCAGGCCCTCGAGCTCATGCTCCGCATCGCGGGCGCCTCGCAGGGTTACCTCGCGCTGTTCGATGAATCCGACGACCCTGGATGGTGGACTGCGGCGGGCGTCTCGGAAACCGAGCTCGAAGAGATTCGTTCCCTGATCTCGCACGGCATCATCGCCGAGGCGGTGGCGTCGGGAAACGCCGTCGTGACGCCGTCGGCGCTCCTCGATCCGCGGTTC
>DATBBD010000509.1:0-18844 GCA_036271175.1 Polyangiaceae bacterium
TTTTTCGCACAATGTGTGACGTGTCCGACACGGAAGCAAACGCGACACGCGGCCTTAACACGCGACGCGTGATCTTCCGCCACGTGCTGGCCAGAGACGGTGCTCATGCCGTGCCCGTCCGTTCCAGCGGAAGGCAGATACGAATGAACAGAGTGAAAGCTTTTGACTGTCGGTGGTCGATAGGCGCATCCGTGGCGCTGGCGATCGGGTTTGCGCCGCTCGATGCGTTCGCGCAGGCGGCGCCTCCACCGACGCCTCCCGCCGCAGCGCCTCCAGCCGCCGCAGCTCCCGCCGCGGCAGCGCCTGCCGCCGCTCCCGAACCTGCTCCTGTCGCCGCCGCTCCTGCTCCGCCGCCTGCGGACATGGCGCCGGCTCCGCCGCCTCCGCCACCTGCTGCGGAAGCGGCGCCCCCGCCGCCGCCCCCGGCGCCGACCGAGGACGAAAAGCTTCCGTCAATCGACGTGGGCGCCTGGCTCCGCGCCGGGTTGCAGTTCCAGAACGCGAACGATCCCAAAAAGCTGAACGACCAGCACTTCGACACGGTCTACGGCGAGCTCCACCTCGGCGGCAAAGTTCACAAGAACGTGAGCTACACCTTGAACCTCAACGCCAACGGGTTCGCCGGCACCGCCGGAATCATGGACCTGGTCATCGGACTCGACTTTCAGGACGAGTTCCACATCTGGTCCGGTCAGCTCCTCACGCCCGTCGATCGAACGAACTTCAGCGGTCCGTTCTTCATCAGCCCCTGGAACTACCCCGGCGTGTTCGTGCAATACCTCCCGGGCGCTCCGGTAATCACACCGCACGGCGAAGACCACAACGGCCGCAGCGTGGGTAGCGTGGTGTGGGGCGACATCAACAAAGGCTTCTTCAAGTACTACGCGGGCATGATGAACCTGCAGAACGAGGCGCAGAGCCCGCTATTCTCGGGTCGCTTGGCGATCAACCCGATCGGCAAGGAGCCCGGGTATTACGGCAGCAGCACCTACTACGGCGATCAGAACATCCTCGGACTCGCCATCGGTGGGCAGTACCAACACAAGGGCAGTATCGGCGGAGCGCCGGCGGCGGGTGGACCCGCGCCGACGAAGGACTACGGCGAGTTCAACGCCGACATCCTCGCTGAGTTCAAGCTCGGCGACTCGGGCACCCTCACCGGTGAAGGTGCGTACTACCACTTCGCCGGCGACTACGAGCCGGCGAACGACATGTTCTTCCTCGTCGCGAGCTTCCTCACGCCGAACGTCGGTCCCGGTAAGCTCCAGCCCATGTTCCGCTTCGAAGACGCGACTCGCAAGCTCGCGGCTGCGACGGGAACGCCGGGTGAGACGCTCACGCAAGAGGACGTACAGCTCGCCTACGTCGTCAAGGAAGCGCAGATGCGCGGCCTCATCGGCTTCTCGCACGTGGACTGGAAAACGGACGGCGGCTTGCCCGACAAGATCGGCAACGCCATCGAAATCGGTCTCCAGACCATCCAATTCTGAACTTCGCTTCGCCCGCGTGCCGGCAATCGCTCCCTGCCGGCACGCGGGGCTCTTTCGAGAAGCGCCGAGCGCTATTCTCGTTCGAGCCCGAGCGTCTTGATCAGGTTGTAGATGTGACCACGCGTGAGGTCGAGGCGGCGAGCCGCCTCGGTGACGTTCCAGCCGGTGCTCTCGAGCGTGTTTTTCAAGAACTCGCGCTGATAGCGGCGCGTCCCTTCGTGGAACGTCGCACCGTCATGGCCGTTTTTCCGCGGCCGCGGTGATTCGAGCCCGAGGTGGCCGAGCTCGACCTGCGGAACCCCCCCCGCCGGCCGCCCGGATCGTCGCGGCTTCGACTCGGTGCGCGAGCTCGCGGACGTTACCCGGCCACTCCGCGGTGGACAGCGCGCGCAGCGAACCCGGCGACAGCTCGACGCGGCGCCCGAGCTGATGCGTCTTCTGTGCGGCATCGCAAAAGTGGCGCGCAAGCTGCGCGATGTCTTCGGGCCGCTCGCTGAGAGACGGCACTCGAATGGGCAGCACTTGAAGCCGGTAGTAAAGGTCTTCGCGGAACCGACGTTCGGCGACCGCCTTTTTCAAGTCGACGTTCGTCGCGGCGACGATCCGCACGTCCGCGTGCGACGGTTGCGACGCCCCGAGCGAGTAGTACGTCTTCGTCTGCAGGAGCTGGAGCAGCTTCGCCTGCGACGTCATGGTGAGCTCGCCCACTTCGTCGAGAAACAGCGTGCCCCCCGACGCCGCGCCGACCTTGCCCTCGATCTTGCGATTGGCCGTGGAATGAGCACCCGCCATCGCGCCGAACAGCTCGCTCTCCATCAGCGTCTCGGGAAGGGTCGCGCAGTTGATGTCGACGAAGGGGCCCGTCGCGCGGGGGCCGTTGGTGTGCAACACCCGGGCGATTTGCGTCTTCCCCGAGCCGGTGTCGCCGGTGAGCAGCACGCACACGTCGAGCGGAGCCACGAGCTCCACTTCTCGAAGCAGCGCGCCGAGCGCCGCCGACGACCCGACGACCCCTTCGAGCTTCATGCGCTTCCTGAATTCGCGCGTGGCGTCACGCACGTCGTCGAAGCGGCGCCGATCGAACAGGGCGCGCACGAGCGGCGCGAGGTGCTCGACGAAAATTTCCGCGCAGAGACGATCTTCCTCGGAAAATCCGCCCTCCGAGAAGCGCCGCTGAAGATAGAGCACGCCGAGCGGCGGGTCGCAGCCGATCGGCGCACAGAGGACGGCGTGAATGTTCGAGCGACGGACGCTGGCGCGATCGCCGAACCGCGGATCGAGGAGCGCCGACGGCGTGACGATGATGTCGCCGGTGGCGAGCGCCTCGGCGATGATCCCCCGCGAGACGAGCGAGCGAATGTGATTCGCCTCTTCGTCCGAGCAGCCGACGGCGGTCCACCACGACGTTCCCTCGGGGGCGCCCTCTTCGGTGCCGAAGAGCTCGACGGACCCTTGCTCGGCTTGCACGATCTCGACGACCAGGCGCAAGGCGTCCTCGAGAAAGCGCTCGAGCTCGGTGCTCGCGTTCAGCCGCAACAGACCGCGGTATAAGTCGCGCTCTCGTTCGACGCGAACCTCGTTCGTGCTCATCGGCGCCGGGATGATACCCCGGGTGACTTCCGCTCGCGCAACAAGGTTCGCCCTCACCGACTCGTTCGCGAGACGGTCCGTTCGTCGGATCCCCGATTGAGTTCTGATTCTGCCCCGCGGCTGTCCCAGCGTCTTCACACCGGGGTCGTCGCGGGCTCGAGAAGAAGCCGCCGGATCAATTCGAGCCGCCCGTGCGCGCGCAGCTTGCGAAATGCCGAAGCGACCTGATTTGCCACCGTGCGCGGGCTGCTCCGTCGTTCGAGCCCGATCTCCGCATTCGACAGCCCGTCGGCGGCGAGCAGAGCGACTTGCCGCTCCGCAGCCGTGAGCGTTTCCAGCACGCTCGCTGCGAGCTCGGCGCGAACGACGAACAGATGCGCGCCGGTTTCGCCTTGCGGCGCGGAGTCCGGAGTCTGCCAGAGCTCGGGGGTGCCTTGCCGGAGCGCCGCGACGGCGACCACCGCCGTCTCCAGCCGTTCGATGCCGAGCTTGTTGAGGCCGACACGCAGGTGTTCACTCACCGTCGTCAGCGCCACTCCCAGATCGTAACCGATTTCCTTTTGAGACTGACCGCCGACACGCCGCTCGAGCACTCGGCGCTCGCGCGGGCTCAGGCGACGCCGCGCGTGGCTCGGCCGCCACCGCGCGACGACTCGATACGTCATGTCGACACGAAATACTTCCATGACCTCGATGCTCCCCTCGAGAAAGCCTTCCACCGTCGCCCTCCTCCGCCCCGTCGCGCTCTGGGGTGCCTCGTCGTTGCCCTCCGCCGGCTGCTCGGTGAGCTGAGGCCCAATTCCCGTAGCCGCGTCCATCCCTCTCGTGTGCTGCGTCCACATGTAGAGGTGTGTGAGCACAACCCGTACCAGCCGATGGGACGCGAATTTATGCGGCAGACACCATCTCTCGTCGAACCGAAGCGTCTAGTATTCCGGACGCTGTATCCGGGGCTGAACGCTTTCCGTCGGCGAGCGAAGGTGGCGGGCGGAGCGAGCGCGTTTCGCGCTCAGCCCCAACGGAGCCGGGATGCTCGGCGCAAGCTTCGCGGGCCGTGGCGCAGGCTCGAACTGCGAAGACTATAGAGCCCTTCTTCATCCAAATATCCAGGGGGCAATGAAAATACGGCTCCCGACACACGGTCGGTCGGCGGTCGCGACGCTCGGACCGCGGAACGCGGGCTGGGCTCGTTCGAAGCGCGGTCGTCGCGCGCGAGCTCCGCGGTCGACGTCACCGTCGGCACGAGCGCGGCGTCGGAGCGATCATTGGCGACGGCATCGGCGGGGCTCGAATCGGAGCCGAGGACCGCACTCAACGTGTCCGACGACGACGTCTCCGGAGCAGGATTCACGGAAACGTCACTGGGCGTCCGCGAACCATCGACGCTCGCCGTTGCGGTGACGCACGGCCGCCAGGGCGCGACCAATTGACAGCGTTCGCCTCGCGCGGGTCCGGCAATGTTTCGCAAAGGAGCAACGAACGGTCGCCGCACCTCGGGCTCGACGTCGCTCGCGCTCGACTCGACCACGCCGTTGGACGGCGCGAACGAGTCGCCAATAGCCGGCGCTTCGAGGAGTTCGCTCGAGACCACTTCACTGGCAAGCATCGACGCCGGTGCAGCCGACAGCGATGTTTCGGGGGCGAAAGTCGGCGACAGTGCAGCCGATATCGACGCTTCGGGTGCGAGAGTCGGTGCCGGCGTGGACGAGGGCAAGGGGCCTGCCGCAAGCGTCACGATCGGCGTGACGGAGACGGGCGCCGGCATCTCCGGGGCAAGCGTGGGGGCGACCTCGACGGACGGCGACGATGGCAATCCGAGCAAGGTCTGGACGGCACTTGGCGCGCGCGGCGGCTCCGACACGACGAGCGGCGCGCGAAGGGACGCGGGCGACGCGCCGGGATCCGGGCGAAGCGTGACGACGGGCGACGGCGGGTCGACGGCGAGCCGCTCCGGCACGAACGACGGCGGCGGCGCATCGAAACGAGACGGCGGCGCTTCCCTCTCGACGCGAAGCGACGGCGCACCCGCGGCGTATCGAACCGAGAGCGCCGCTTCTTCGACGCGGAATGAAATCGCCGGCCCCGGCGCGCTCAACGACGGCATCACGAGCTCCTCGGGGCGAAGCGAGACCGCGGGCTTCTCGGTCGTCTCTTCGGGCGAACGACTCGAGTCCGGCGCCCCTTCGACGCGCTGGCGGCGACGGGTTTTCACGAACTCCGCCCGGACATGCCACTTGCGACCGACGATGAACAAAGTCGCACCAAACAAAAGCGACAACAGCGGCGCCACGACGATGTTCGCCCAGGCCGCGGGCTCGGCCGTTGCTGCGGCACCTGCTGCGGCCGTCGACGCCAGCGCGGTGGCGGCCGCGGCGACACCCGCCTTGGAGCGCAGTCCGAGACGCGAGCGTGACAGCGACTTCGCGAACGTGCGCGTACACGCGCTGCACCACTCGTGGCTGCCGGTCTGATGCGTCGGGCAGACGTAACCCTGACAGCACGGGCACACGTTACCGTAGCTCGGCTTCTGACAGACGACGCACGGAAAGTGCATCGGCGCCTGAACGGCGTGAGACGCGAGACCGCGCGGCGCCGATTTTCGAATCTGGTGGCGCGGCAGCAGTTCTTTCTCGGGCACTTCGACGCCGCGCGAGCGCGCGGTGCTTTGTTCGCGAAGCGTCTGGAGCTCGTCCCACATGGCGGCGAGCTGCGCTTCCGACACGTCGAGGTACGCCGCCGAATCTCCGCGCGCGATTCGTGTGATCGCGGTGGTGGTGTCTTCTTCGCCGAGCGCGGCGCTGAGCGAGTCGGCGAGGCGCACCGCGGCGACCATCGCGCCGACCATGCCGCCTGCTTCGTACGCACGCGCAGGCGAGTGATGCCACGCGACGACACGCGGGATGGGATCGGGAATGTTCCACGCCGAGAGCACGTGACCCGCGAGCACCGCGTGGTCGTAGCCGTACTGCGCGCGCTCGGCGAGGTGGTGCGCATCGATCGCGCCGCGCTCGGCGTCGATGAGCGCGCCGTAGGTGTCGCCCTCGGTGTCGAGGAGCATCAGCTTGCCGATGTCGTGCAAGAACCCGGACGTGAACATCTCGTCGCGCGGCAGCCCGAGGTGCACGGCGAGATAGCGGCACAACGCGCCGACGACCGCGGCGTGTTCGAGCAAGCGAACCGCGGTGTCGCTGCTCGCGTCGAAGAGATCGAGAACGGCCGCGGTGGTCGCGACCTGGTGGATCCGGCGAGTGCCGACCAGCGCCGCCGCGTGGTGCACCGACGCGCAGCGCGCACGCAAGGCGTAGCCGGCCGAGTTGACGAGCCGGAGCAAACGCGCGCTGAGCGCGGGGTCGCTCTCGAGGACGCGCACCGTCTGCTCGATGCGCGCGTTCGGGCTCCGGGTGAGCTCCGCGAGGCGGCGTGCCGCGATGGGGAGCGGCTTGGCTCCGAGGATGCGCCCGACGAGGGCGGCCATACTCTCGGCGGCTTTCGCCTCCGCTTCTTCGTCGACGCTCGTGTCGAACCAGAGGTCTTCGTTGACTGGGGTCACGTCATACGGAACGGCACACCGTGAGATTTCTGAAGCCGGATCGCGCATTCAATCGGAGCCCGCGCGAACGCCGAAAACCCTAGAAATCAGGGCTTTTGCTTCGCCGTCGGGGCGTGCGCATCGCGGATGAGCTCGGGGCGAATGAGCACGATGTCGACGCGACGGTTCTGCTGGCGGCCTTCGTCGGTGCCGTTGTCGGCGATCGGGCGCCGATCGGCGTAACCGGCGATACACAGGCGGTCTTCGGGGACGCCGCGCGCCGTCAAAAATTCGAGCACCGACGCGGCGCGCGCCCCCGAAAGATCCCAGTTCGACCGATAGATCCGGTTCTTGATCGGCGCGGAATCGGTGTGGCCTTCGATGCGAATCGGCACGTTGGCGTCGCGCACGACTTCGGCGACCGCCTCGAGGTCCTTCGCGTTCTCGATGCGCAAGATGGCGGCGCCGGAATTGAAGAACGCGGCGTCCTTCAACCGGATGACGAGACCCTCCGGCACTTCGATCAACTTGGAGCGGCCGTCGGCCATGCTCTCTTTGAGCCGGCTCTCGAGCTCCTGGCGGAGAGCCGTGAAAAACCCTTTGGCGTCGGTGCGATCGTGGACGCTCAGGTTCGTCGAGCCGGCGCCGGACTGCTCGCCCGACAGCGACGGGACCGGCGAGCCCGGCTCTTCGAACGGGCCGAGGTGCGTGGCGACGCGAACCGACTCCGCGAAGCGCCCCATCTTCGACGAGTCGACCTGCGACACCGCGAACATGACGACGAAGAACGCGAAGAGGAGCGTGATGAAGTCGGCGTACGAGACGAGCCACCGCTCGTGGTTCACGTGCTCTTCGTGCTTGGCTTTTCGTCCCATGCGACTACGCCGCCGCCTTCGACAACGCTGCGGCGGCCGCCGCGCCTTCCTTGGCTTCCGGTGCGCCGATGCCGAGCAGCTTGTCGCGGATCAGGTTCGGGTTTTGCCCTTGCTGAATCGCGAGCGCGCCTTCCATCATGATCTCGAGCCGCGCCGTTTCGTCCTTGTGAAAGCCCTTGAGCTTCGCCGCAGCCGGTAGGAACAAGAGGTTCGCGAGCGCGACGCCGTAGATCGTCGCGACGAAGGCGACCGCGATACCGCTGCCGACCTTGCTCACGTCGGAGAGGTTTTGCATGACGTGGATGAGGCCCATGACGGCGCCGATGATGCCGATGGTCGGCGCGTAGCCGCCCGCGGCTTCCCATACCTTGGCGGGCTTTTCGCCGTCGCTCTCGAGGCGCGTCAAGATGAGCTCGAGGTTCTCGCGCATGTCCTTCGAGTCCATGCCGTCGACGGCCATGCCGAGCGCTTGCTTCAAGAAGGCTTCGTTGACCTTGGGGAGCACCTGCTCGAGGGCGAGAATTCCGTCTTTGCGCGCCGTGAAAGCGTACTGGGTAATCTCGTCGATGAGCGTCACGTTGCTGCCGTGGTGAGCGCCGCCGAAAACTTCCTTCAGCGCCTTGCAGCCCTTGATGAAGACCTCGAGCGGAAACCCGACCATCGTGGCGCCGATGGTGCCGCCCATCACGATGATGAACGCCGTGGGCTGGAGCAACGACCCGATGTGTCCCCCTTCGATGGCGTTGCCGCCGAGGATGCATCCGAGGCCGACGGCGAGACCGAAGACGGTTCCCTTCTCCATTATTCGTCCTCTTCGGGGCGCTGCGTGGGCGGCGGAGGCTCACTCACGGCGCGCGCGTAGTGGATGCGCCAGCGGTACTTGACCGTGAGCTCGATGATCTCGTCCATGGACTCGCGTACGAGGATGTTCTCGCCGCTGACCAGTCGGATGGTCGTATCGGGCATTTCCTCGACCATCTCGATGAGCTCGGGGTTCAACGCGACGGGCTGACCCTTGATGCGCGTGACGCGGATCATGGCCCGCCTCTTTCGAGGTCGCGCGGCGTCGCGGGGCGAGCGCGCGTGTCGGAGTGAAGAAAGGTCCCCATCAGCTGCTCATGATCTGGCCGGCTTGCTTCTCGGTCGAGCTGAACGCGTCGATGACTCGAGAGAGCATGTCGAAGCTTCGCGTCGCGGTGACCATCCCGGTCATGCTCTCGACGGCGGAGGCGTTCGACATCTCGAGCGCGTTGGTCTCGAGATCGGCGGGCACTTCGTGGACCTTACCGGCGTCGGGTCGAGCACGGAGTAGGACATCCCCCTCCTTTTCCAGACCTCGTGGGTTCTGGAAACCGACGACCAGAAGTCTCGAGTTGGTCACGACACCGTCCGCGAGAATCGCACCATCACGATTCACAGTGACGGTCGATTCGGGGGAAACCTTAATCACCTTGTGATCCGGGTCGAGATAAGGGAGCCCGTTCTGGGTCGTGACACGACCATCGAGCCCGACGCGGAGGCTTCCATTGCGCGTGTAGCGGATGCCCTGAGACGTCGAGACGGCGAAGAATCCCTCGGAGCCGCGGAGGGCGACGTCGAGCGGGCGCCCGGTACTGACGATGTTTCCCGCGCGAAGATCGGGCTCCACGGTTTTTACCGTCGAATATTGAAGAGTCGAAGGACCACCGGCGCGCGAGGTCGCGCGCGTGAGCACCTGACGAAACACCGCGCGGTCGGCGCGAAAGCCCGCCGTCGACGCGTTCGCGATGTTGTTCGCTTGAACGTCGAGCAGCGTGCTCTGCGCCACCGCCCCCGACGCCGCCGACCAAATCCCGGAGCTCATGGTCGTTTCCCGGTTCGAGGAGACTCGTTCATGGTGCTTCGCGGAAGACCAAAGCAAGGACCAGACCAGTCGGCGAATGACGCCAGGGCCGAAGAGTGCCGCCCTCACGAACCACGTCCGCCGATGTCGTCGAGCGATTGACTTCGAAGAGTCACGATTCTGGCGGCGCTCCTCGGTTTTCGTCGATTTCTCGCGCTACCCGCGAGCGGCCCCGATTTCGCAAGGGAGGATCGCGCGCATGCCCATTCGTATGGTCGGAGCTCCGAGCTCGATAGTTCCCACCACCGCCGTGACCCCCGCGGATCTTGCACACCTGAGTGCGATCAAGGAGCTCTTGAGGCTCCTCAACGATCCGTACGCCGGCGGCACGCCGCTCGTGCACGTGGTCGATCGCATTCGCGTGCTCGCCTCTCGGTGCGCGGCTCGCGCGCGCCAAAAATCGCCGGATCGTCCGGCGAAAACGACCACCCAGGTCCTCGCGCTCATCGGTAATCGCGGGCTCGAGGCGGAGCTCCTCACGTTGCTCGAAGATCTCACGATCTTGAACGCGGAGCTCGACGGGCGATGACCGTTGGTTCGGTTCTTGCGAACCCGACCGCAGTGCCCGTCTCGCCTGCCCTCGCGTCCATCTCGACGCTGCCGCAATTGCGGACCAGCGAATCGACGCCCGTCGATGCCGCACGTTTTCGCGACGCCCTGGTGAGAGCCGCACCCACTTCGGGAACCCTCGTTGCTCCGGTGAAGACGAATCTGTCGTCGAAGCAAGCCGACGACGCGCTCGACCGTGCTTGGACGGCGCAGTTCGGTTCGAAAGCGCCGCCGAACACCGTCGGGATTTTGCGTGCGCAATGGGCGCTCGAGACCGGCTCGGGCGCGAGCATGTACAACTACAACTTCGCGGGGATCAAAGGCGTCGGCCCGAGCGGCCTTTCGGTGTCGCAACGAACCACCGAGGGCTTCGGCGCGACCGAGCGTCACATCACCGACAAATTTCGCGCCTATTCGTCGGCCGACGAAGGGGCGGCCGACTACATCCACCTGCTTTCCACGAAGTATCCGGCGGCAATCGACGCCGCGAAGAACGGCGATGCTTCCGGTTTCGTGAGCGCGCTCCACGCGCGAAGCTACTTCACCGGCGACGAGCAGGGCTACACGAAGGCCATCGCGTCGCTCGCGGGTCTCCCCGCCAACGATCAGGTCCGCGGAACCGACGGCGCGGTGGCGGCCAATTCACCCGTATCGCTCAGCGGAAATGGCTTCGATCCGTCACTCAGCGGGTTGGTGCAAACGGGCGCGAACGGGTCGTTCGTCGATTCGGTCGCGATGGCCGACGAGCTCAGCCGCGCTGCGCTCCGCATCGTCATGGATTCCGATCAACGCGCGGCAGCGCCGGAGCTGGGGACATGACGAATCGCGTCGCGGTTCGGATCGTGGACGGCGTAGACGGCGCGGCCAAGCAAACCTCGTTCGCGGTTCGAGCCCCGAACCGGCCCTAGCACGCGAGTTGCAACACAACGTCATCAGGAGAGTACGAAATGGTCCAAGTCAAAATCGGCAATAGCGTCGTCGGTGACGGAGCTCCTTGCTACGTCGTCGGCGAGATCGGCATCAACCACAACGGCGATCTCGGCATCGCGCGGAGGCTCGTCGATGCGGCGGCGCTTTCCGGCTGCCAAGCCGTCAAGTTCCAGAAGCGCACGCTCGACGTCGTGTACGGCGCCGAAGAAATGTCGCGCCCGCGGGAGAGCCCCTTCGGCGCCACCAACGGCGACCTGAAGCGCGGCCTCGAGTTCGGCATGGATCACTACAAGTCCATCGGCGACTACTGCGGCGAGAAGGGCATCGCGTGGTTTGCGTCGTGCTGGGACGAGGCGTCGGTCGACTTCATGGAGCGGTTTTCGCCACCTTGCTACAAGATCGCGTCGGCGAGTCTCACCGATGACGCGCTACTCAGGCATCACCGGAAGACGGGCCGTCCGATCGTCCTCTCGACGGGCATGAGCACGCTCGGGGAGGTCGATCACGCCGTCGAGGTGCTCGGCACGAAGGACCTCGTGATCCTCCACACCACGAGCTCCTACCCGTCGAAGACCGCGGATCTGAACCTTCGTATGATCCCGGCGCTCCGCGAGCGTTTCGGCGTCCCCGTCGGCTACTCGGGTCACGAGGTCGGGCTGGCGACGTCGTACGCGGCCGTCGCGCTCGGCGCCTGCATGATCGAGCGACACATCACGCTCGACCGCGCGATGTGGGGCAGCGACCAAGCGGCGTCGATCGAACCGCAGGGCCTCATGAAGCTCGTGCGCGACATCCGCTCCATCGAACTCGGACTCGGCGACGGCGTGAAGCGCGTCGTTCCCGACGAAGTCCCCGTCTTGAAGAAGCTCCGCCGCGTCGGCTGAAGGAGACCGTCATGGGTTCGCTCCACTCATTTCGTGCGGTGACGCCGCGCCGTCTCGGAGTCATGCAGGGCCGGCTGTCGGAACGCCCCGGCGCCGCCCTGCAGGCCTTTCCACGCGCCACCTGGGAACGGGAATTTTCGCTCGCGAAGAGCGCGGGGTTCGACTGCATCGAGTGGGTGCTCGACTCCGGTCCGGGCTCCGACAACCCCTTGTGGAGCTCCGAGGGACGCGACTCGATCCGTCGTGTCATCGCCTCGACCGGCGTGGTCGTCTCCTCGATTTGCGCCGATTGCTTCATGACCGAGCCGCTCGCCGGCGCGGATTCGGCGCGCACCGAAGCGTCCGCGGCTGCAATGAAGACGGTCATCGCCGCGGCGGCCGAGGTCGGCGCTCGCCGCATTCTCGTGCCGCTCGTCGAGATCTCGGCGCTCCCGACTCCCGCTCTGCGCGCCAGCTTCGTGCACAGCATTCGCCAATGCCTCGCGGTCGCCGAGGCGCACCAGATCGTGCTCGCTCTCGAGATGGAAGTCCCCGGGTCGGAGTACGCGGCGTTCGTGGCGTCGATCGGGCATCCGCTCGTTCGCGCCTGCTACGACTCCGGCAACTCGGCGGCGCAAGGCTTCGATATCGGCAAGGACGTCGTCGACGTCGTGCCGTACCTCGACGCCGTCCACGTCAAGGACCGCCTCGTCGGCGGCACGAGTCAGCCCCTCGGTTCCGGCCACGCGAATTTCGACGGATTCTTCGACGCGCTCGGCCGCGGCAATTTCCACGGGGATCTGATCCTGCAGCACTACTTCGCCGCCGACCCGATGTTCGACGCGCTCCGGAGCTTGAACTTCGTGAAGCGTGGGCTCGCTCGAGCGGCGCGGGAGGTTGCGTAAATGCTGCGCTGCCTGTTCGTCGGCCTCGGCGGCGTGGGTCAGCGCCATCTCCGCAACCTGAGAACCCTTCTCGGCCAAGACGTCGAGATCCACGCTTATCGAGTTCGCGGCGAGCGCCACGTCATCGACGACAAGCTCCGCATCGAAGCCGACGCGGACGTCGTCGAGAAATACGGCGTCCAGGTCACGTCGAGCCTCGGCGCGGCGCTCCGGCAGCGTCCGGACATCGTGTTCGTCACCAATCCGACCAGCTTGCACGTCGACATCGCGCTTCAAGCCGCGCACGCCGGTTGTCACCTGTTCATCGAAAAGCCGCTCTCGCGTTCACTCGAGGGGATCCGCGAGCTTCGCGCCGTCGTCGAAGAACGAGGGCTCGTCGCCTTCGTCGGTTACCAGCTCCGCCGTCACCCGGGCTTCGTCCACCTCGCGAAGCTACTGAACGACGGTGTGATCGGTCGCGCCCTCGGCGCCAGCGCCGAGATCGGTGAATACCTCCCCAATTTTCACCCCTACGAGGACTACCGCCGGATGTACGCGTCGCGAAGCGACCAGGGCGGCGGCGTCACCCTTACCCAGATTCACGAGATCGATTGCCTGTACGCCTTGTTCGGCATGCCGAAACGCGTGTTCTCTATCGGCGGGCATCTCTCGAGCCTCGAGCTCGACGTGGAAGACAGCTCGAGCTCGCTCCTCGAATACAGACACTCCGACGGCAAGCTCTTCCCCGTTCGGCTGCATCAAGATTACCTCCAGAAGCCGCCGCGCCGGCGGATGCAGGTGGTCGGCGAGAACGGCAAGCTCGAGTGGAACCTCGTCAACGCGACGTTCGAATGGTTCGGCGCATCCGGAGAGCTCGTCGAGAGCCGCTCGTACGCCGATTTCCAGCGGAACCAGCTCTTTTTGGACGAGCTTAGGTACTTCCTCGACTGCGTGCGACAGCGCGCGGTGCCTGACGTGAACCTCGTCGACGGCGCGGCGAGTCTCTCGATCGCGCTCGCCCTGCTCGAATCCCAACGGACGGGTCAACCCGCGCTGCCCGAAAGTCTTTCATGAGCGACGTGCTCGCCCTCATCCCTGCTCGCGGCGGCTCCAAATCCGTGCCGCGAAAAAACGTCATTCCGATCGCCGGAAAGCCGCTGATCGCGCACACCATCGAGCACGCCCTCAAGTGCTCGGCGATCACGCGCACGATCGTGAGCACCGACGACGAAGAGATCGCGCAGGTTTCCCGGGATTTCGGCGCAGAAGTGCCGTTTCGGAGGCCCGCCGAGTTCGCGACCGACGAAGCGACGGACCTCGACGTCTTCCGGCACGCGCTCCTCTGGCTTCGCGAGCAGGGCTACGAACCCGAGCTCGTCGTGCATCTCCGCGCGACGACGCCCCTCCGCAGAATCGCGCTCCTCGATCGCGCCGTCGCATCGATGTTCGCGCACCCGGAAGCGGACGCGCTCCGGTCCGTTTGCCTCGCCGAGCAGACCCCCTTCAAGATGTGGAAGATCGATGACGGCTATCTGCGGCCGGCGATGACGTTGCCCGGCGTAACCGACGCGCACTCCATGCCGCGCCAAGCGCTTCCCGAGGTTTATTGGCAGAACGGGTACGTCGACATCGTGCGGCCACGCGCCGTGCTCGAGCTCGGGTCGATGTGCGGTCGCATCATCATGCCGTTCATCGTGGAGCCGGAAGGCCCCGACCTCGACTACCCCGACCAGGTTCCGGTTCTCGAGCGCGCTGTGTTTCGCCGCTTGGCCGGCTCGAGTCCGCCGCCCACGGAGCGCGACTGGAAGCGTCACCCGTCCTGAGCCGAACATGACGTCAGCCTCCGCCTCCGTCCTTTCGAGCTTCGACATTTCCGGTCGAGTCGTCGTGATCACCGGCGGCGCCGGCCTTCTCGGTCGACAGCACGCGAGCGCCATCGCCGAAGCCGGCGGAATTCCGGTTCTCGCCGACGTGGACGTCGAGAGCGCCGATCGGCACGCGGCGACGCTCGGGGGAGCCTCGGGGCGCGCGAGCGCGGTTCACCTCGACGTGACATCGCCTGATTCGGCGCGCCGCGCCCTGAAAGACGTCCTCGCGCGGCACGGCCGCGTGGACGCGCTCGTGAACAACGCCGCTCGAAATCCGAAGGTCGAAGACGGGAGCATCGGGAGCACGCGCTTCGAAAATCTGTCGCTCGACTATTTTCGGCGCGACCTCGACGTCGGGCTCACCGGCGCGTTCGTCGCGAGCCAAGCCTTCGGAACGCACCTCGCCGCCCACGGCGGCGGCGTCATCGTCAACGTCGCTTCCGACCTCGGCGTGATCGCCCCGGACCAGCGCATCTATCGGCGCGAAGGGCTCCCCGAACACGAACAACCGGTGAAGCCGGTGACGTACTCGGTCGTGAAGGGCGCGCTGGTGATGCTCACGAAATATCTCGCGACGTACTGGGCGAGCGCGGGCGTCCGGGTGAACACCCTGTCGCCGGGCGGCGTGCACGCCGGACAACCCGACGACTTCGTCGCGCGCCTGACGTCCCTCATTCCGATGGGGCGCATGGCAGAGCGCACCGAATACAAGGCCGCCTTGGTCTTCCTTTGTTCCGACGCGTCCTCGTACATGACGGGCGCGAATCTCATCATCGACGGAGGTCGCACGTGCTGGTGAACGAAATCAGGGTGCTCGCGCTGGACATCGACGGGGTTCTCACCGACGGCAAGGTCGAGCTCGGCCGCGGCGGCGAAGAATCGAAAGGGATCGCGTTCCGCGATCTCGACGCGATCGCCGCGGCGCGACGCGCCGGTGTTCAGATCGCCCTCGTCACCGGCGAAACCGGACCGATGGTGGACATCATCGCGCGGCGCATCGATGCCGACCGCGTGCTCACCGGCAAGAAAGACAAGCGCGCCGCGATGCAAGAGCTCGCGACGACGCTCGCGACGCGTCCCGACCAGATTTGCTTCGTCGGCGACGCCGACCGCGACGGGCGCGCTTTTTCTTCGATCGGGCTCGGCCTCGCGCCCGCGGACGCCTCGCCGTACGCGCGCGCCGAAGCGCACCGCGTGCTCACGAGCCGCGGCGGTGCCGGCGCCGTCGCTGAGGCGGTCGAAATCGTCCTGCAGACGCGCGAAGCCGCGAACGACGACGGCGTCCGGGCGAGCGCGCTCAAGGCCATCGTCGAAGAGAGCCTCGCCGCACATCGCGCGCTCGTCGAAGCGGGCACCGACGTCCTCGCCGAAGTGGCGCAGGTGTTCGTCGGCGCGCTTCGAGCCGGTCGCAAGCTGCTCTTCTGTGGCAACGGCGGCAGCGCCGCGGACGCGCAACACGTCGCGGCCGAGCTCATGGGGCGATTCAAGCTCGAGCGCGCGCCGTGGCCGGCCATCGCGCTCACGACGGACACGTCGATCCTCACGGCGGTTTCGAACGACTGGGAGTTCGAGGACGTCTTCGCACGCCAAGTGCGGGCGCTCGCCAAGCCGGGCGACGTCGTGATCGGCATCAGCACCAGCGGAAAGTCGCCGAACGTGGTCCGAGCGCTCAACGACGCGCGTAAAGCGGGCGCGGTGACCGTCGCGTTCGTCGGTGCGGCGGGCGGGCCCATCGCCGACGTTGCCGACGTCGTGTTTCGCGCGCCCTCGAAGGCGACCCCGCGCGTACAGGAGCTTCACATCCTCGCGTGGCACGCGATCTGCGAAGTCGTCGAGTCGACGCTGGTTGGCGCATAGCCGGCGCATAGGCGGCGCATAGCCGGCGCGTCGTCGACGCTCGGGCGGCGCGTAGTCGCCCGCGGGCACGTTGCGATCGCGGCGTGTGCGCGCGTCGCCTTTCGGTTGCTATCTCGGCGTCGTGAGCTCTAAGTTCCTTCGAACGAGTAGCTCGTGAAAGGACCGAGATGAGCAGCCCCCGCGATATCGTCGTTCTGGTCGGTAGTCTTCGTAAGGAGTCGTTCACGCGGAAGATGGCCAAGGCCGTCATGGAGCTCCTGCCGGAGACTACGAGGGGCACCATCGTCGAGATCGGTGACCTGCCGTTCTACAACCAGGACGACGAACCGAACCCGCCCGCGCAGTGGCTCGCTTTTCGCGACCGCGTCCGTAAATGTGACGGCGTGCTCTTCTTCACGCCGGAGTACAACCGTTCGGTGCCCAGCGTGCTGAAGAACGCCATCGACGTCGGGTCGCGGCCGCCCGGCAAGAGCGCGTGGGACAACAAGCCCGCGGCGATCGTGAGCGTGTCGCCGGGCGCCATGGGCGGCTTCGGCGCGAATCATCACCTACGTCAATCGCTCGTGGCGCTGAACGTCCCGACGTTACCTGCGCCGGAGGCGTACATCGGCGGCGTTGCGAAGCTCTTCGACGAAAACGGCAAGCTCATCAACGACGACACGCGGGCGTTCTTGCAAAAATTCGTGAACGCGTACGCCGCGCTCGTCGAGCGCAATACAACGTAGCGCGGTTCAGCTGCGAGAGCCGGGCGTGTGACGGCGTTCGAGCGCGCCCCAGAGCTCGGCGAGCGCCGGCTCGGTAGGGTCGAGGGTCGTCGCGAGGCGCGCTTCGAGCGTCGCGTCCGCGACTCGGCCGTCGGCGAAGAGGAGCCACGCGAGCGTGACGTGGAACATGCTGCCGACGCGATCCCCGTAGCGGCGGAGCCGCTCGAACGCCGCGATGCCGCCTTTGTAGTCGCCGACCGCCGCCGCATTACGCGCCAGCTCCGTGATGACGCCGATGTCGTCGGGCACGAGGCTCGCCGCGATCCGCCA
The DNA here is from genome assembly GCA_036271175.1 of Polyangiaceae bacterium. Classification (GTDB taxonomy): domain Bacteria; phylum Myxococcota_A; class Polyangia; order Polyangiales; family Polyangiaceae; genus DASZVB01. The sequence continues at coordinate 17,352 of DATBBD010000509.1, forward strand.
CGCCGCCAGAGCGTCGGCGTGACCCGCGCGCTCCGCTGCGCGCGCCGCGATGCTCGCCGCCAGAGCGTCGGTCGGGTCTCGTTCGATCGCCTCGAGCGCGAGCGAGAGCGCGTCGCCGACCTGGTTCACGGCCAGCGCGAGGCGCGCCAAGCCCGACATCACGCGTGCGTCGGTAGGGTCGAGTTCGCGCGCCGCGAACAGCGCCTGAGCCGCGCGGTCGCCGTCGGAGAGTTGCATCAGAACTTCGGCTTGGCCGAGCAAGGCTTCCTTCTTGACCGCAGCGCGATCGGTCGCAGCGGCCTTGGTGAACTCCGAGAGCGCGCCGGCGTAGTCATTTTGCCCGCGGGCTTCTTCGGCGGCCCCGAGGGCGAGCGCGTCGGTGCGCTTCGACGCTTCGGCGACGCAAACCATGAAGGTGCCCACCTCGCACGGGAAGTAGAGCGGCTCGCACCCCGAGCGAAGCAAGAGCGAGCCGAGGCTCGCCTTCGAGTATGCGCGACGCGCCGGGCTCGAGAGGTGCTGTCCGATGTACGCGGTGGGCTCGCCGACGAGGAGCGTGCCGCCCGGCGCGAGTGCCGCGCGGAGTCTCCTGAGCGCGCGCCCGGGATCTTTCAGATGTCCGAGCACGTCGCAGACGACGGCCGCGTCCGCGGGCGCGTCCACGTGGAGCTCGCCGATGTCGCGCGCCTCGAACGTCGCGAGCGGCGCGTATTCGCGCGCGAACGCGAGCGCGACGCCATCCGAGTCGTAACCGACGACGCGATCGAAGTGCTCGGTGAGACGGGCGGCGCCGGCGCCCGAACCGCAACCGGCGTCGATGATGGTCGCGTCGCGAGACAGAATGTTCGCCAGGGCGCCGTAGACGGCGCGCGTCGGGGGCGCCTCGCCGGCGAGCTTCGGGTAGCTCCTCGTGCGGTCCCTGCCGACCCGAACGATGGCGCCCGACGGAAAGTGCGCCCACATCTCCTTGCGCGTCGAGCCCTCGACGTACGTCGGCTCACCCGGAGATTTACGGCGCTCGGGTGACCGCTGGACCATCGTCATTTCTTTCCCGAGCGCAGAGTCGCCTGTTCGCGCATCACCTGCGGAACGGCGACGGCCCAAGCCTCGCGGAGGGGGGTCAAGATTCGGACGACGTCGTCGATCGCGCGAACGTCACCGGTGGCTCGCGCGTGACTGATCCGCTCGAGCGAAAAGTCGTAGAGCGCCGCCAGCCGCGCGCAGAGCTCGGGAGCCACCTTGTGATCGAGCGCAATGTAGAGCTCGGAGATGATCGCGTGCGCCTTCGAGAGCTGTTCGGCTGCTCGAGGTCGCATTCCTTTCTCGAGGCACGCGCGGGCGCCGCGGAGAAAGCGAAAGAGCCCGTCGTACAACGCGAGGAGGATCTCTCCCGGGCTCGAAGTCGTGACGCGAACTTGTTCGTAGCGCGAGGCTGCGGAGGCGAGCATGGTTCCCTTGTCTGTTCTCAACTGGAGCTAGTGTCGCCGCCGTAG